>NZ_JUEE01000006.1:0-81102 GCF_000802135.1 Desulfosporosinus sp. BICA1-9 | reverse complement strand
CACTTTATGCGAATGTGTTGTTTTTTATCTTCGTAGCAAGTGCTATTACTTTATGGATTTATTTGATTTTATATATGGAGAAATGGGCTATTTCGCAAGACCTACACCGTGCCCAACTTGAAGCCAATGAATCTCGTTCAGGACGTGAAGTTCTCCATCTTGTCCACGACCTTAAAACTCCGCTTGCTACAATCGAGGGACTGGTTTCATTGATGGAGCTACGATGGCCGGATCCTAAGATGCGAGAATACTGTCAAACTATCTATGGTTCTATTAATTCAATGAGCAAAATGGTTTCAGAAATTTTGTATGAGGATCGAAAGAACTGGTGTGAGCTTAAAGAACTAATCGATTATATTCGAGCTAGTCGTCTAAGCGGGACGAATTCAGCGGTGGATATTGAATTAGAGGGAGAACCTCAATCAAGTCTTTACATTAATAAAATTAGGTTGACTCGAGCAATCATAAATTTAATTGATAACGCGTTGGATGCCATTCAGGAGCGGGAGAACGGAAGGGTAGTTTTACGCGCCATAACTTTAAAAAACGTAGTAGAACTAGAGGTAGAAGACAACGGATACGGTATTTCGGCAAATGATGTAAAAAGAATCTGGAAGACCGGATACAGCACGAAAAACCATCCTGGGGTTGGCTTAGCTTTTGTACGAAAAGTTGCAGAAGGACACGAAGGGTCCGTTAATATAAAAAGTGAAGTAGGGCAGGGGACGAAGGTTTGGATAACCTTGCCACTGGGAGAAAGCCAATGAGAATTATAATTATGGATGATGATCAGTCCCTGCGCTATACGTTAAGTGAAATATTTACGTTTGCTGGATGGGATCCCATAGCCTATCCTAATGGAAGAGAGGGAATTAAAGGGTTCCTAGACCATGGAGCGGATATCATTTTAGTGGATTATCATATGCCTGAAATTGATGGTATAGAAACGGTTCGCCTGATTCGGGAACAGAATCAGCAAATACCTATTCTTGTACTCACCGTAGACGAAAGGCAGGAAATTGCCGATCGTTTTCTGGATGCAGGAGCCACTGATTTCGCACTTAAACCTGTCAAAGCGCCGGATTTGATTGCTCGCGTTCAATTGCATAAGCGGTTGTTGGATATGACAAAGACTGTTCAAGTAACCTCAAAAATGCAATACGAAGTGTTTGTAACCAAAGGAATTAGCGAAACGACTCTGTCCTATATTGAACGACATCTCTCGGCTTGTAAGCAACCTTCCACAGTGGAGGAGATTTCGAAAGAATTATCGTTAGCCGTTCCTACAGTTTATAGATATCTTACGTATCTTGTTCAAAATGGCAAGGTGCGGTCAATTCCTAGTTATCAAAAAATAGGAAGACCAAAAAATCGATATTGTTGGATTTAATAATCTATTGTACTTTTTCTCTTTTTTATTTCTTTAGTTGGTCTAATCCTTTTGCTATAATTAGGCAATATGGTTAAGGGTTGGTATTATAAATTGCAGAAAATATGCAATAATTTCCAATCGAAGAAAAAATAGGAGGAAGAAAATGAGAAGAATGAAAAAATTTATGGCTCTTGCTCTGACAGCGGCAGTCATCCTTACTGGATGCGGCACCAAGGCAAGTAGCGACACCCCACCCAAGGCTAGTGATACCAAACCACAGGCCAGCGATACCCTGATTTATGCACAAGGCGCAGAACCTAGAGGGCTTGATCCAGCCCTGGTCGACGACGGCGAGTCAGCTAAGGTAATGATCAATATCTATGATGGGCTTTTAAAGTATAACAAGGATTCCACCAAGGTAGAGCCCTCTCTAGCTAAAAGCTGGGATGTGAGCCCGGACGGTCTTACATATACTTTCCACCTGCAAGAGGGCGTAAAGTTCCATGACGGTACTGATTTTGATGCGAACGCCGTGAAGGTTAACATCGACCGCCAGATACCTCCACAAGTTACGGCTGATATGGCTTACGGATCCTTTGTTTATGGTTCCGTGAAAGATGTCCAGGTTGTGGATAAAAAGACCGTTAAAGTCAATTTGACTGCACCTAGTACTCCTTTCCTCGCCAATCTGGCTATGGTCATGAGTGCACCGATTGTAAGCCCTAAGGCTTTAACGGACAGTAAAAACAATGTAAACCAGGCACCGGTCGGTACAGGACCGTACAAGTTTGTAAAGTGGGCTAAGGACGAAAACATTGTTTTAGTCCGCAATGATGAATACTGGGGAACCAAGGCCCTCACTAAGAATGTTATCTTCAAATTCATTAAAGACAACTCTGCACGTGTAGTTGCCCTGAACAATGGCGAGGCTGATATGATCGATGGTATTGATGCCACTGTGGTTAAGCAAATCACGGATGCAGGCAACAAAATCTTTCAGGCCCCGGGTATGAACGTCAATTACATGGCCTACAACACTTCCAAAGCTCCTTTTAATGACGCAAAGGTCCGTGCAGCCGTTTCTCAATCTATTAATGTTCCGGAATTGGTAAAGAGCCTGTATCAGGGTTACTCCGAACCTGCCACTTCCGTTTTGCCAACCTTTATGGAAGGTTATGACAAGAGCATCGCTCAAGTTGCCTATGATGCTGAGGCTGCTGCCAAGGCCATCAAAGCTGCTGGATTGACTAAGGTACACATGATTGCTTATACCAATCCGAGACCATATAATGCCGCTACCGGGCAGACCCTGGCCGAAGCTATTCAAGGCTACCTTTCTAAAGTAGGGGTTACCGCTACTATTGATTCCTTTGACTGGACAACTTATAAGGAAAAAATAAAAGCAGGTGATTATGATATCGCCTTCTACGGCTGGATTGGGGACAACGGAGATCCAGATAACTTTATGTATCTGTTATCTCACGAAGATCCTACCATGAACATTGCACGCTACAAAAATGCCGAATTCAACAAATTAATTGCTAAGGGCTTGGAAACTCCTGCTGGAGCTGAGCGCAATGCAGTTTACACCCAAATGGAAAAGGTCGCCGCTGCCGACGCTGCATGGCTCCCAATTTCCCACGCTCAAACACTTTGTGCCTTCAGACCCAATATCTCGGATTTCTATTTCCATATGACCGGTATCACACCTTTAGCCGGTGTATCAAAGAAATAAACCTTTGCTAAGTATTCCTTAACTTTAGACTGCCGAGAACCGGTTAATACCGGTTCCCGGTTTTGTTTTTTTCCTAGTCAAAGGAAAAATCCACCATACACAGATAATTGTGTAGCTAGGAGGAACTTCTCGCCACTGCTAAGTACCTAACGTTGAAAGGTTGTTGCCGATGCTCAATTATATCCTTAAGCGAATCTTAATGCTGATTCCCGTGCTAATTGGTGTTTCCATTATCGTCTTTCTGATTATGCGTGTCTTTTCCCCTGATCCGGCTCCGATCGTTTTGGGCCAGCATGCAACTCAGCAGGCCGTAGAGGCGTGGCGGCAGGTCAACGGACTAAACGATCCGGTTTATCTGCAATATTTCCATTTTATTACGGGCGCGCTAACCGGTGATCTTGGTACCTCCTACTATACCAAGATGCCTGTTACTAAAGAGATTTTTGCCCGCTTTCCGGCCACGATTGAGCTGGCGGTGGTTGCCATTCTGCTCGCTTCGCTTTTTGGTATTCTGATTGGCGTTATTTCCGCGGTAAAAAAGAACTCCATTTTCGATAATGCCGGTATGCTGATCGCCCTGATCGGCGTTTCCATGCCGATCTTCTGGCTTGGTATTTTGCTAATTATTTTCTTTTCAGGCACGCTGCACTGGCTTCCCTCCAACGGAAGGATCGACCCGTTGCTGCAGCCTGCGGCCTTTACTGGTTTTTATCTGATCGATAGCCTGGTTGAAGGCAATATGGACGCTTTTAAAGATGCCTTGCAGCATTTAGTGTTGCCGGCCACTGCCCTGGCTATGTATTCCATGGCCATCATTACTAGGATGACTCGTTCCAGCATGTTGGATACTTTACAGCAGGATTACATCCGTACCGCGAGGTCGAAAGGAATTTCGGAGGGCAGGGTGATCCGCAAACACGCGCTGCGCAACGGACTGATTCCCATTGTCACAGTCATCGGCTTGCAGCTGGGCAGCCTTCTCGGCGGCGCTGTGCTGACGGAAACGGTGTTCTCCTGGCCCGGGATCGGTGCCTATACCGTGGCCTGCATCCTAAAGTCCGACTTTCCTGTGGTGCAGGGTGTTGTTTTGCTGATTGCTTTCATATTTGTGATGGTAAATTTACTGGTTGATGTGATCTACGCGTTCCTGGATCCGCGTATTAAATATTCGAAAGCAAAGGGGTAGCTTGTATGGGGAAAAAATATAGTTCAAAGGCAGATGAAAATCTGATACAGGCTGCAGAATACGTGGAAAAACCGGAATCGCAGCTGAAAGAAATGTGGGAAACGCTCAGGCAGAACAAGGCCGCTGTCGTCGGTCTCTTTATCATCGGCTTTCTGGTGCTGATTGCCCTATCCGTCTGGGTGAGCGGGCTGATGGGAAAACAGATTTTACCTTATGATCCCAATCACTCCGACATGACCAAAAGCTTTATCTGGCCGAACGCTGAGCATTGGTTTGGAACGGACCAATTGGGTAGGGACATATTCAGCAGAATCCTTGATGGGACAAAGATATCCCTGTTTGTGGGTGTTGCTGCGGTTGCCATCTCGCTTTCTACTGGCGTTCTGTTGGGGGCCCTCGCGGGGTACCGCGGTGGAAGGACGGATGCGATCATCATGCGAGTGATGGATATGATGCTAGCCATCCCGTCTATTTTATTGGCCATCGCCTTTATGGCAGTCTTGGGGAAGGGCATTGACAAAGCGGTCATCGCCATCGGTCTGGTGTCCATTCCAGAATATGCTCGTATCGTGCGTGCCAGTATTTTATCCGTCAAAGAAAATGATTACGTTCAAGCGGCTAAGGTCATCGGCAGCAGTGATAGCCGGATTATTATGAAGCATATTTTGCCGAATATTGTTTCCTTGATTGTCGTTAGAGCCACCCTGGGTATTTCCACCGCTGTTCTGGATACCGCGGCCCTTGGCTTTTTGGGTCTGGGTGTTCAGCCGCCCTTCGCCGAGTGGGGCGATATGCTGGGTAGAGCAAGGGGCTTTATTTTCAACGCACCCTACACCCTGATTTTTCCCGGGATTGCCATCACTACAACCGTGTTGGCCTTTAACCTGTTGGGCGACGGGCTGCGGGATGCGCTTGATCCCAAATCCAGAATAAAATAAGGGCGGTGAATAGGATGTTGCTGGAAGTAAAAAATTTAAGTACGGAATTTAAACTGAAACGTGGTACTGTTCGTGCAGTCGATGACATCAGTTTTACCATAGATAAGGGTGAAATTCTAGCTATTGTCGGCGAATCTGGCTCTGGAAAAAGCGTGACATCCCTTTCAATTATGGGACTTTTACAGAAACCCGGCAGGATTGCAGGGGGAGAAATTTTGTTCAACTCCCAGGATTTGAACAAAATGAGTCAAAAGGAATTGCAACAGATCCGTGGCAACAAGATTTCTATGATTTTTCAGGAACCGATGACTTCGCTGAATCCGGTTTGGCGCATTAAAGACCAGATCATGGAAAGCCTGATGACCCATATGAAGGTTTCTAAGCAAGAAGCACTGGCACGCACCATTGAAATGCTGAATACGGTGGGCATACCCTCTCCAGCTGAACGGGCCAACGATTATCCCCACCAGATGAGCGGCGGCATGCGTCAGAGGGTCATGACCGCCATGGCGCTTTCCTGTGGGCCAGACCTGCTGATCGCCGACGAACCGACCACAGCACTGGACGTGACGATTCAGGCCCAGATTTTGGAACTGCTCTATCGGATGCGGGAGAAGTTCGGTATGGCGGTCCTGCTCATCACCCATGATTTGGGCGTCGTTTCTGAAGCGGCCGACCGCGTCATCGTAATGTACTGCGGTAAAATTGTGGAGGAAGCCGATGTGAAGAGCCTGTTTGCCAGTCCGATGCACCCTTACACCGTGGGCTTGCTACAATCTATACCTCAGATTGATGACGACAGCGATAAACGCTTATATATGATTAAGGGCATGGTGCCCAATCCCTTACGTATGCCGCATGGTTGTCCCTTTTCCGACCGCTGCGACCGCTGCCTAGAACGCTGCACCCAAGAAATGCCGGAATTGCAAGAGATTGACGGACATAAGGTGCGTTGCTTTTTATATGACGAAGTCAAGGAAGGAGCGAGCGCAAAATGAATGAAGTATTGATGGAAATACAAAACCTATCCAAGCATTTTATCCTCGATACCAGTTTGTTTGGCAAGCCGATTTCCGTGTTAAAAGCGGTTGACAAGGTTTCCTTTAGAATTGACAAAGGGGAAGCTTTTGGTCTGGTCGGCGAATCCGGTTGTGGAAAAACAACCTTGGGTAAAATCCTCGTCAATCTTCACAGTCCCACCCACGGCAAACTATTTTTTGAGGGTAAAGAATTAACTGCCCTGGATGATAAGCAGCGCCGTTCCTATTGCAAGGATATTCAGATGATTTTTCAGGACCCTTACGCCTCTTTAAACCCCAGAATGACGGTGGGAGACATCATTGCAGAACCGATGATCATCAATCAATTGCTTCCCGCCAATAAAGTGGAAGAACGGGTCATCTATCTTTTAAACTGTGTTGGTCTGGCACAGCACCAACGCAACCGCTATCCCCACGAATTTTCCGGCGGTCAGAGGCAGCGTGTGGGGATTGCCCGCGCTCTTGCAGTGGAACCAAAACTGATCGTCTGTGATGAAGCGGTTTCCGCTCTGGATGTTTCCATTCAGGCCCAGGTCTTAAATCTACTGGTTGATTTAAAAGAGGAATTCGGGCTGACCTACTTGTTTATCGCCCACGGTTTGAACGTGGTCAAGCATATCAGCGATCGGGTAGGGGTGATGTATCTGGGCAAGATGGTAGAAATCACCTCGAAACGGGAGCTTTACGGCAACCCCTTGCACCCATACACCCAGGCGCTACTTTCCGCAATCCCGATCATCAATCCGGAGAAGAAAAAGGAACGCATTATTTTAAAGGGTGATGTGCCCAGCCCGATTAACCCGCCCGCTGGCTGTCGCTTCTGTTCCCGTTGCTTTAAGGAGCTGGACCAGTGCAAACTCCAGGAACCTGTACTCAAAGAAGTTTCGCCCAACCACTGGGTCGCTTGTCATTTATTCGAGTGATTCAAGCTGACGTTTCAAGATGCCGCTTTGAATAATTAAAGCCCTGATGAGGTATGAAGTACGAAGAAGGCCGTTTGCAAATAGTGCAAACGGCCTTCTTGGGTATATAATGGTTAAATATTGCAATGGATACAGTTTACAATCAGACCATTTAAGCACTATAATAAGCTCCACATCATTTATTTTTGTAATAATTGGGAGGCAGTCGAATATGACCACAGATAGAACGTTAAGCGAAAAAGTAATGATTTCCAAAACAGTAACTCTTCCACGCTTAAACCGCTTAAGTCCTTCTTTGGAAGGTACAGCTTTGAAGATCATGGAGGAATCCGGTGAGTTAGCTCAAGCAATCGGCAAATTTAGGGGACTTAGTGGAGAGCAACAGCGCTTCGAAGAAGAAGAGGCCATGCAGATGGTGGCCCGAGAATTAGTCGACGTGGCTCAGACAGCCGTCACAATGATGTTTGTCCTCGAAGAACAATACGGTATAGATTTAGAAACTATTTTGAAGGAGCATATTATAAAATTACGACATAAGGGATATTGTGATTAGAAACGGCTGAGGATCAACAAACGCATTGATTTGTAGTTTGTGTGCGCCAAATCACGAAAAGTTTGATTAGGGATTGGTATAATCAAAATAAGAAATATAAAACTATTCAGACTAGTAAGGAAGGAGGCTGTAATAAGTGCTTCCAGGTAAAGCTTTAACAACCGCCATGGGCATTTTGCCCCATACAAATTTACAAGAGGCTCAGAAATTAGCGCTTAGCTTAGATATTCCTTTTTGGCCTCAATTACCACGCTTTCGATTCAAAGAAGATATGTATGCTCAATTTGCCGAGCATTTCCCGGGGATCAAGGTTGATGAAGAAAAGCAAAGTCTTCATTTCTCTCACGAACGCTTTGCGGAGGAACTGGATGAATACCTCGAGGCTAGCGTTATCCCTGATCACTTTGCCCTGTCTGAGGAATCTTCTGCAGCTTTTAGTGGATTTTTAGAGCAGGACTTGTCCGCATATAAAATGGTCCACGGACAGACGGTTGGTCCGATTAGTTTTGGTCTAAAAATATGCGATGAAGAACGAAAGCCAATGATTTATAATGATTTTGTTCGAGAAATTCTTTACGATTTTCTTGGTCATAAGATCAGTTGGCAATATCATCAATTAAAAAAGGTTCATCCTAACCCCTTTGTCTGGTTGGATGAACCAGGATTAGAAATGATCTTCAACTCTCTAAGTGCTTATACTTCTGAAGTCGCTCAAGTAGAGTATCGAGCTTTCTTGTCAAAACTGCCGGGACCTAAGGGTATTCATTTATGTGGTAACCCAGACTGGGCCTTTCTTCTCAACGCGGATATTGATATCCTTTCAGTGGATGCTTTTAGCTGGGGTCACATTTTTGTGCGTTATATTGATGAAGTAAAAGAGTTTTTGAGACGGGGCAAAATAATATCGTGGGGAATTATTCCCACCTTAACCAGTGAATTAAATTCGGAGACAGCGGAATCTTTAACTGCTCGACTGCACGAATTATGGAAGTTTCTTAATCAGCATGGCCTGGATGACGATTTAATTTTCGACCGTGCTTGGTTAGCTCCCTCGCGCTGTTGTCTTATTAATGGTGATGGCACAATCAGTATCGACCAAGCTTTTGCTTTATTAAAAACAATATCTTGTAATATTCAAAATATTTAAAAAAGTTAAAAAACTTAAGTGATTTCATGGCTTAAATAGAATAGTATATATAAGTCACTTGAGTCAAGACCAATTCAAAAGTCATAGGAGGTATGATCATGATTAAGAATGAGGACGTTTCTTGCACAGAATGCATTTATTGCGGCTCTACTGAGAATGTGTTCTCTTTCTGTAAGGTTCAGCATACTACGGAAGGAGAAAAACAAGTCTGTTACTGTACATGCCCGATTTGTGCTGATTATATCGAAAAAAAACTGACTCCTGAAGTTCCTTGCGAGACCTGTGAAATGTGTGGTAAAGAAACAGATGTTTTTGCTTTTTGTTCCTATGCTCCTACTGAGGATGGTCTATCTGAAAAGGTCTGTTATTGTGTCTGCCCAGATTGCGTCGGTACGTTACAAGACAAAGTTTTCAATTATTATGATGAAACATTAGCACAAGGGTATGAACCTAAAAAAGGCTAGTGTCCAATAAATCCCCCTCTTAAGATTCAAGCACAAAGCTGGAAATTAAACTTCCAGCTTTGTGTCTTTATTTATTTTATTTTACAAAAGGATTTTAAAAGCTTTCACCGAACTTGTATAATTATATCGAAGGACTAACATCGTAAACATGTCAATGTTTGAAGTAAAGCAAAATCGATCGTTATTATCCAAAGTATACAAATGAGAAATGTCCGTATCGACGAAGGTCACTGAACCTCATAACATCACAAATATTTAATAAATCGGAGGGTTTTATATGAAAAGGATTGCCTTAGTAACTGATAGCACTGCGGACTTAACCGCAGAAATTATTGAAGAGTGTGATATTCATATAATCCCTCTGAAAGTAAGGTTCGGAGAGCAGGAATATTCTGACGAAGAACTGACGAGTGAAGAATTCTATCGGCGTTTAAAAGAGGACACAATACTTCCCCAAACGTCACAGCCTACACCCGAGGAGTTCGGTACTTTATACAGTAAGTTGCTCGAAGAGTATCATGAAGTAATATCTATTCACATATCATCGGCCCTTAGCGGTACGTTCAATGCGGCCTATCTGGCCAAAGAAAAGTTTAAAGAAAAGATCCATCTCGTCGACTCCAAAACCATTAGTTTAGGTGCGGGTTTGATGATTATGGAGGCCGCTAGGAATATTAAAGAGGGTCAGGACATTGTTAGGATTCTTAATAACCTTGTGAAGGTAAGAGAGAACATAGAAACCCTTTTCACACTGAATACCTTGGAATACTTGCAAAAAGGAGGCCGAATTGGAAGGGTTCAAGGTTTTATGGGGTCGCTCTTGAATATTAAACCTATTATTAGGGTTGGAGACGATGGAGTATACCACAACTCGGGAAAAGCTCACAGTCAGAAGAAGGCCTTAGATACTGTAGTCCAGGCTTTTCAGGATTTGACAAAGGGAAGAAAAGCTATTCGCTTGGCAGTGGCTCACGGCGCTGCACAACAGGCAGGAACATACTTAATGGAAGCTTTAGAAAATGCCTTTCAGCTTCCAACGACTGTTTTTACTCAGGTGGGATCCGTGATTGGTGTTCACACTGGTCCAGGCACAGTGGGAGCAGCTATTCAGTTTGAGTAGTAATCTGAGCACCCTTGGGATAAAATCTCCTCAGGGTGTTTTTCGTCTATGATTTATTAAAGATGATGATACTTTAACTATCAATGGCGTAGGATAGAGATGAGAAAGTCTTTTAAGGCAGTTAATGATTAAGTGGACGGAGGGTGCGTGAATATGGGTTATTTGGTGTTAGTTATTGCCTTAGGAGTTGTATTGTTATTTGGTTATGGGTCAAGATATCAACGTCAGAAGACACAAGGGAAACAGAAAACGAAAGCAGCTAAAGTATATCCTTTGTCGAAGGTAAAGAAACAAAGCAATTTACGAAGGGTAAAATAGTTGTGCTATTCTAATGATAGAGGCAAGTATCACTTAGACATCAGTTAACTCAAGGTAAAGTGCGGTTTTATCAAAATCAACAAGTTATCAGGGTGGGACCGGAAATGTTCAGGAGGTAGAAATTATGGCGGTTTTGGTTACTGGGGGAGCAGGCTATATAGGCAGTCATACTGTGGCTGAATTTATGGCCAAGGGTGAAGAGGTTATTGTATTAGACAATCTGCAAAAAGGTCATCGTGAAGCAGTTCTCACTGAGACCTTTTACCAAGGGGATATTCGGGATACGGAGTTGCTCGAAAGGGTATTCATAAATCACGACATTGAGGCGGTCATCCATTTCGCGGCGGATTCTTTAGTTGGAGAGAGTGTACAAGAACCCCTTAAATACTACGATAACAATTTAATTACTGCTCAGAGATTGCTAGTGTGTATGGTGAAATATGGGGTGCGGAAGATTGTCTTTTCTTCGACAGCTGCAACCTATGGAGAACCAGAAAATATTCCAATCCGAGAGACGGATCGAAAAGAGCCGACGAATCCCTATGGTGAGACCAAACTCGCCATTGAAACAATGTTAAGATGGTGTGAACAAGCCTATGGAACACAGAGTGTCGCCTTGCGTTATTTTAATGCTGCAGGAGCACATATAGATGGGCATATTGGAGAAGATCATCGACCGGAAAGTCACTTGATCCCAATTATTCTGCAAGTGGCAGGAGGCCAGAGAAAAGATCTGGCGATATACGGCGATGATTATCCAACAGCTGATGGAACGTGTATTCGAGACTATATTCATGTAACAGATTTGGCAAATGCTCATTGGCTTGCTTTGCAAAAACTTAGGCAAACTGAGGGAAGTGCTGCTTATAACCTTGGCAACGGAGAGGGCTTTTCAGTGAGAGAGGTTTTAGAAAAGGCTAGGGAAATTACGGGACATTCAATCCCTATGCAAATAGCCCCTCGTCGTGTAGGAGATCCTGCGATTTTGGTTGCCTCTTCAATAAGGGCTCAGGAAGAGTTGGGGTGGAAGCCAGAATTTAATAGTTTAGGTCAGATTATTCAATCTGCTTGGAATTGGCATAAGAACCATCCCAACGGATTTGTAAAGTAAAGTAAAGTAAAGTAAAGTAAAGTAAAGTAAAGTAAAGTAAAGTAAAGTAAAGTAAAGTATAGTAAAGTATAGTATAGTAAAGTATAGTGAAGTATAGTAAAGTATAGTAAAGTATAGTAAAGTATAGTAAAGTATAGTAAAGTATAGTAAAGAACGCACCTTTGGAAGTAAATCCAAAGGTGCTTAGAGGTCGCGATTATAGTGCTAAGGTTAAGTGTTTTGATAGGTGCCTTGTAAAGGCTTCACTTCATTTTCCCATAGGGACTGGACAGTTACAGGGTTCAGGATGGGCTTTTTCAGCATAGATTTTAGGAATTCTTCTTGTTGCTCAGAATTACTGTAATTGGAAAGTTGAGTTAAAGCAAATTGAGCGAAGTCCCGAACGAGGAAGTTAAAGATCTCATCGAGCAAAGCCGGAGAGATGGAATGGATTTTGGAATTCTCGAGAATCAGCTGAGCATATACGATCAAGGTAAACATTTCACCTAGCGCGAGCATATAATCAATATTCTTGAGTTGTTCAGGATTCGGACGGGCTTGTTCTATGAAGGAACGGAAGAGTTCGATTTGTTCTTTGAAGACTGCTACATTGGGGACTTGAAGTCCTTCATAGGCTAGGCAATAGTCAGGGAACCGGACAGAGGCGAGTTTTCCCGCTTTCTGACGGAAAAGGTAACTATCGTCAGCAGGGTCATCACGCTTAGGGATTACTGGGAACTCTGCGGGACTAAAGAAATAGTTGTTCATGAATTTAATGACGAGGGCAATATTAACATGGGTCGTTCCTTCCAAGCGGGGGATCATGCCTATGTCACGAATGGCGGTCTCGAAATATGTGTCCTGTTCAAACCCTTTAGCAGCAATAGCATCGAGAAGCATTTCGATAATTTTCATGCCTTGGGTTGTTACTTTCATTTTTTGAATGGGGTTAAAAAGCAAATAGCGCCGATCATCGTCAGAAGCAGAACGAAAATAATCTAAACTTCTCAGAGCATACAGTTTCATGGCAATCAGTCGAGCATAGGATTCAGTAAAGATCTTCTGGATATGGGGAAAATCTGTGACTTTTTTACCATATAATTCTCGATTTGAAGCATGATTCAGAGCTTCGTAATAGGCATGAGTAGAAATTCCGATGGACGCAAAACCCAATTGAAATTTCCCTATGTTGATGGTGGAAAGAGCTGAATCCCAAGCTAAAGGGCCACTAGAAAGAATTTCGTCAGACGTTATGGGGTAATCAATAAGGTCATAATCTCCTACATAAGCTGGACGGACCCCAGAGGTGGAGATTTTTTTAATTAATTTATAGTTGCGATGTTGGCTGTCAACAACGAAAAAGACATAATCCTTGGAATCTTTATAACGTGCGAAGGTGGAAACTAGGGCGGCTACATTGGCGTTGCCGATATAGTATTTTCCGCCGTTAGCTAGATAGTTGCCATCGTCGGTTGGGGACAAGGCCATTTCATTGCTGTAAAGGTCAGCACCGTGGGCTTTTTCGGACAAACCAAAAGCAAAAATCCCCCCGTCGATCAACTTTTGGGCAGTTATGTGTTTGACCTTCTCATTATCTCCCATCCAAATAGGGCCAAGTCCGAGAACGCTAACCTGGTAGGCGTATTGATATGCTAAGGAATAAAAGGCGGTAATTTCATTAAATTCACAGACGCGGCTCAGATCAAACCTTGAGTCCGGGGCACCGTATCCCGAAGGGGTTAACAAGGTAGAAAAAATACGTTCTGCTTTGATGAATTTCAAGAAATCAGTATACCAGCGGTTTGCTTGATCATCTTCTTTGATGCTTGCCAGACCTTTGTCCTCGAAGAATTGGATGGTTTTTTCCATAACTTCCCTAGATTGCCGATCTGCCTGTGGGCTGTCATAGTTTTGCGGATTGAATAATAGGGACATAACTCTCACACCTCTCTTTATAAATAGTAATATGAATTACCATTCATTAATTGTCTTAATTATCTCATAAATATTAAGAATGTAAAGTAAACATTTCCCACAGTGGCAGTATAATTATCTTTTATTTCAGATAATAATATATGGAATCTATTTATGGTGTAATATATATATTATTAGTAATAAAATGATCATGACAGAACCTTTTCTAATAACAGATAATGGAGAAGAAAATTATCATGTAGGTACGTAGAACTTCATAAATCGGGTAAAAATTAGTGTTAGAGTAACTGCCATGAGTGCACTAAATCGAGAGAATGAGGGAAGAACGTGGATAATAACGGATACCAACTTGCTACCTTTGCGGGAGGCTGTTTCTGGTGTATGGTGAAACCGTTTGAGGAATTGCCTGGGGTTATTAAAGTGGTGTCAGGATATACTGGGGGAAATTTGGAGAATCCAACCTATGAGGATGTTTGCTCTAAAAAGACTGGACATTTTGAGGCAGTGGAGGTCACTTTTGATCCGGTTTTGGTTCCGTACACCGAACTGTTAAAAATTTACTGGCGTCAGATTGACCCGACAGACCCTGTTGGACAATTTTTAGATCAAGGTGAAGCTTACCAAACAGTAATTTTTTATCATAATGAGGAGCAGAGCCTACAAGCACTAAAATCTAAGGAGATCCTCGAAAAAAGCGCTAGATTTAAGGATCCTATTGTCACTAAAATATTACCCGCTGCAACTTTTTATCCTGCAGAGGAATACCATCAAAGGTATCATAGTAAATTTCCTTTAAGATACGGTGCGTACCGTCAAGGATCAGGGCGGGATGATTTTCTTAAAGTATACTGGGATATGGAAAAAGAAGAAAGCGCTATTCAAAAGGACTATAATGAGAGAAATAACCGAAAAAAGAGAAAAAAAGAGAAAGAGCTTCTAAGGTCTAAATTAACTGAGATCCAATACCAAGTAACACAAGAACGCGGTACCGAACCAGCCTTTAAGAATGAGTATTGGGATAATGAAAGAGAAGGTATTTACGTCGATCTAATATCTGGAGAGCCTCTTTTCAGTTCACAGGACAAATTCGATGCTGGTTGTGGATGGCCAAGTTTTTCAAAACCTCTTTTACCGGGAAATATTCAAGAAAGGCATGATCGGAGTCATTTTATGAGTCGGACTGAAGTTGTTTGTACAAAGTCGGAGGCTCACCTCGGACATGTTTTTAAGGATGGTCCAATTCCTACTGGCTTGCGATACTGCATTAATTCTGCTGCTCTAAGGTTTATTCCTAAAGAAGAACTAGAACAAGAAGGTTATGGTGAATACCTCAACATTTTTTCCTGTGCTGAATAGAAAATAAAACCCCCTCATCCATAAGATGGGGAGGTCGGTGTTTTAAGGGGGGGTTACCAATTATTGCGTGGAGCGGGTTGGAAGCAGTCCCGACAATAAACTGGTCTATCACCCGTTGGGCGGAAAGGTACGGTTGTTTCTACACCACATGTCGCGCATGTAGCGGGGAACATTTCGCGATCTTGACGGTTATTGTTATATCCGCCGCCAGAATTTCGAGTCTGTGCTTTTTTAGCAGCGCGGCATTCTGCGCACCTTCCAGGTTCGTTGGTAAATCCCTTTTCAGCGTAAAATTCTTGTTCAGAGGCCGAAAAGACAAATTCCTGGCCGCAGTCCCTACATGTCAAAATCTTGTCATTAAACATTATAAACAACACCTCTTTAATTAATTGTTATGGATAATTGTATCTACAAAATAAAGTATAACCACTGTTTTGTCATTTTATCAGTACGTTTGTAATCCATTTTTTCTAAAAAGATGAAGACTAATGTTAACTTATCCTATTAAAGCAACCCTACTTTCAAGGTTTGAAGGTAGGGTTGTTTTATTTCTAAACTTTTGGAGATGCTTAGTATTGCTATTCAGACTGCTTTTTCATTCTTGTAATGTAGTCAATGGAGCAAAATAAGGAACACCCATTTTTTAAAGCGGGTGCCTTAGAATTGATTATGTAGAGATAAAATTAAGCGATTGTGGAAATAGATAGATCGAACGATTACATATTTACCTTTGGATAAATAAATTAAGATTTGAACCAGCTTCTTTGTGTCATGTCCGGCATCGAGTTTATGATATAATAATCTAGTTTAGGCATGTCTGTTACTCCCCGTCTTTCCCTAGTCGGCAAAATAGCCATCATTTCAACGATTTTGTCGGGAGAGTGGGGCAGATTAAATATCCAGAAGAACGAATTATGATTGGATAGGGGGATAAATTAGTGCGCAAACAATTTGTGGTTATTGGTTTAGGGCGATTCGGAAAAAGTGTGGCTATAACCATCAGCGAGTTGGGTCATGATGTCTTAGCCATTGATAAAAACGAAAGTGCTGTTCATTCCGTCATGAATGATGTAACCCAGGCTGTTCAGGCCGATGCACGTGAGGAGGAGACGCTCCGGGCTTTAGGAGTAAGGAATTTAGATGTAGCAGTTGTCGCTATGGGGGATGACCTTGAAGCGAATATACTGATCACTCTTATGCTTAAAGAAATGGGAACTCCCTATGTTGTCGCTAAAGCTCAGTCCTCTCAACACGGGAAGGTCTTAGAAAAAATCGGAGCAGACAAAGTTATTTATCCAGAACAGGATATGGGAATTCGCCTAGCCCACAACTTAGTAACCTCTAATGTCATGGATTATATCGAATTGTCACCGAAGTTTAGCATTTTTGAAATCGTTGCTTCTGCCCAATTTGTCAATAAATCACTCGGAGAATTAGACTTAAGAGCAGTTTATGGAATCAATGTGATAGCAATCAAAAGGAATGAGGACGATATTATTGTTGCTCCAGGGGCAAATACAGTGATTGAGGAACGGGATGTCTTAGTTATTGTTGGAAACAAAAAATTACTTGCGAAATTACCCGACTAAATAAACGAACGCTTTGTGATTGGGAATCCTAATTGGGTAGTGACTATGTTATATATTATTTTCAGATGGGCAATGATATAGTGGATGTATTACTGTATGATCTGCCTGCGAATTTCAGTGCATAAGAAGGAATCGCTTAGTATTCATCGAATTGTACAGAGAGTATAAATCTTAAGCTAATCCAACTTTGAGTTAGATAAGGAGAATTTATTTTGGAAAGACCACAGAGCAATCCTAGTCGCATGGTTGTCATAGAAAATAAAATTAATGGTGAACGTTTTTTGGTAGACCTTCTCAGAGGTCAAACCTATGACAAGGAACAATATACGAAGATTACTTATGAAGTCCCGCTCAAGAAGGAGTTTTGGGATTTACCACGTTTAACCAAGTCAAAATGAGCATTATTGTGGAAAAATAGTTAAAATAAACATATAGACACCCTCGTGCAGAGGGTGTCTATATGTTTATTTTTTCCATACTACAGCGTGAAAGTATTTTCAAGGGTTCAGCCCCTTCGGCGTAAGTCTCCACTGGAGACTTACGTCACCGAAGTCTCGATGTTCAACTTTAGTTGAACGAGTTCACTTACCAAGCTTTTTATCAAAATTTAAGCTTCACAAGGGTGTTACCCATTAAACAATGTTAGTCACTGGGGAGTCAATAGGACTGTATGGTTAATGTACACTTGCGTATCCAATTGAGACATAATGGAATATCACTCAGAATGGGGGTATTAATTAAATCATTACATTATTAATCTAAAATACAATTTTATAAAGAATTTTCAGTTTATTATAGATATATAGAAAAGTTATAAAACTGAATAACAATATGGCATAGTAATTGCACCAATGTGAACCAGTGGATAGGAATTGAACTGATTGGTGGGGCTTGTTTTATTGCTGGTATTTATGGGATTGTCAAGGTGCTGGGTAAGCTTGCTGGTGCTCCAGCCCCTGCTCAAGAAGATATAAAAGGGTAAGTTAGATTAATAACGAGCCCTTTTCAGATTCTGGCGCTCTCTTTGACTCTGTTGAAGGAGCGCTTTTTTCTTGGCCATTAAGCATACAACGGGGTTGAAATGTCTTTCTCGTTCTTCCAAAGCGGGGATAATAAGAGGCGGCTGGCATAAAAATTGCAAATACATTTAGAAACGAAGGCCTGATTCGTTAAAGGTTTCGGTTTCAACGCGAGATTATCTCTAAAATCATTATAGAGTACGGCATGCCAAGGTGAGCTTCTATGCTAAAAAAAAGGAAGTTACCAAAATATCAGATAAGTGAAAACATGCAAAGCGCCTCAATGATTGTAAACTATCACGTGTATGCTTTGCGCACAGAAATACAGTTAAGGAATGGCGGTTTTGTATCTGATTCCATACATGTGTAGTTACTTCCAGCGGGCTCATTTGATATGGATAAAGTTAACGTCAACTTTGGGGCGATATATTCAGAATCCAATTTCTTGAGGGAAAAACGTAGTTTGATCTATTAGTGGTGGAGGTGATGGATAGGAGCGGTATCTAGCATTGTTCGCATAAGGAAGTGAAAATGGACGGAAAGTCCACTGGTTAAGCTCAATTGGAAATGGATGTTTTCAGGCAAAGAATAAGGAGGTATCACAGAATGTGTTGGGTATGTGAAAAATATGGTAACGGGGAGAAATGGTATCTCAATCCGGAAAACTATGCTCGGCGCCTTTATAAAGTGCGCAAAGAAGGCAAAGAAGCTGCGGGTGCAGATGCTGATCCACAGGCAGCGGGAATGGGTGCGGGAGTGGTAGCAGAGTTAGTAAAAGCTCGCATCAGTGGGGACCAAGAATGGGAAGACGAAATTAAACGAGATGCCTTAGAGCATGCCTACCAAACTCATTTCGGACAGGTTGTCACGTTAGATGAGTATTTACAGATTTTGGACATAGCCTATCCCTTAGCTAAAATGACGTGCGGCTGTCGTCGAGTGCAAAGGGGTATGCCTGATGAAGAAAATTTTACGTGTATGGGCATCGGCCCCGGTATGTACAAGTGGGAACGTTGGCCTGAGACGTATCATGGTGGGGTAGAGTTTGTCACCCCAGAGGAGGCTAAAGAATGGGCCAT
This sequence comes from Desulfosporosinus sp. BICA1-9, assembly GCF_000802135.1. NCBI lineage: Bacteria > Bacillati > Bacillota > Clostridia > Eubacteriales > Desulfitobacteriaceae > Desulfosporosinus > Desulfosporosinus sp. BICA1-9. The sequence continues at coordinate 62,238 of NZ_JUEE01000006.1, read as the reverse complement.
AATGAACCACAAAGAAGGGCGCGTCCAGACGGTTGATGTATTTGGTACGCCTTATATCGGGGGACTGTGCCAATGCGAGTATCCCGGGTGTGTCGCGGTACGTAACCGGATTGACTATGACTTTAAATTTTTGTTAAAAGGGCATACGGTGGCCAAGGTAGATCGAGAGAAATGCACAGGATGTAAAAGTTGTTTGGGTCGCTGTCAGTTTAAGGCGCTTAATCTGGAGGTCTATACGAGCAAAGCCTATATTGATCTAGATCAATGTTTTGGCTGCGGACTTTGTGTGACGGCTTGCCCAAGTGCGGCAATTGAATTAATAGACAGGCAAAGTATGCCTGGATTAGCTGAGAACTGGTAAAGGGGGTAACCAAATGATTGCTCAAATTAGCTTTGACTATAATTTATGTAAAGATCCTTTGAACTGTTGCAAGTGTTTAAGTGTGTGTCCATCGGTTGTTTTCGTGTGCGGCCCCACGAAGGTCTGGAAGGGAAGAGAGAGCGATCCCAGTGAATATCGGATTGTAGGACGCTATTTCGACAAGTGTTCCGGTTGTGGTGACTGTGTTAAGGTTTGTCCTACTGATGCGATTCAACTTAATTTTGTGCCCCGCGAGCAGTTAGCGCAGAAGTTCAGAGAGGAAAGGGCAGTCCAATTAAAAGAGCGCAATTCCTAACATTTTAAAGGATTTGTGGACAATTACAAAAATGAAGGGGAGTTAAGTATGGCTTTGGATTTTAAGGTCTTGCAAAAAGTCAAAGGAAATCCCAGCACTGAAGTAGCAGCCGACCGTCGGTTGAAGATAAAACCTGGCCAAGATTATGTGTATGATCTACCCAAGGAACTAATCTATACTGTCATTCAAGAATTTCCGCTTAAAAGTCTGTTCAGTACGGATGGAGAAACCACCGAGGATTTTTTGGCAGAACAGGGAAGGAGGTTTATGAGCATTTTAATTAGGGAGGCAGATTCTGAGACCTTCCGGGATAGAACTGCCGACATGATAGAACGTGTTGCTCAGCAAACCGGAATTCGGTTTCCCCATGTCTTCCAACGCTATGTTGAACTTGGTATATTAACCCTACGCCCACGAGATGCCTGGACAGTCACTGAAGCAACTACCAACGCCCTGAAAGTACGTAGTTTTAACTGCAGTCTTGGCAAAATGTGTGCCGAAAAAGGGATAAACAATTGCCATACATTCTGCTTGGCAGCCAATGAAGTGGCTGCAGAAAGGGCGGGAACTAATTTGCATATGGACTATAGCAAGGATTTTGACGGTAGTGGGTTATGTGAACTTTCCTTTCGCCTGTTGCAAGGAGGCTAATCGATATGCACATCGGACATAACCAGGATGATATGGATCATGAGAGCCTAGCCATGAGGCATTTGGGGGAGGGCATTTTTAATGAACGTGCTGGTCACCTGCATGAAGCTTTAAACGAGTATATGGTGGCTAATGTTCTTGATCCTCGTTTAGAAGTTGCCCAGATGAAACTCGCTGCACTTAGGCAGAAGCTAGGTCTCAATAGTAAGATCGATCTGCTTAAAGAGGAGGGCGGATGCCTATGATTTGGAAAGAATTAATTGGCCGGGAGAGTGAATCTGTCCTATTAAAAACTAAGCTCGAGGAAGTGCATAGGTTTGCCGAGGCCATAGGGATTCCGTTTGACGATCGGGTGCCGGCGACATATGTTGGAACTTTGATCCAGGCTAACATTCCAGGGTTTGAATTGCTTCCCGGCATGATCCATGGAGAACAAAAAATCACCTACCATCGCCCGCTCTTGGTAGGGGACAGCTTTATGTATAAGCGGCGTGTTCAGGATGTCTATGAACGCATAGGCAAGCAGGGAAAGATAACATTTTTGGTAATTGAAACCACTGGTAAAGATTTAGCTGGCGATTTGGTGTTTTCCAGTAGTTCCACATTGATCGCCCCGGCAAAGGGGGAAACAAATGAAGAATCTGCTGAATTATCAGGTATTTGATCAACTTCCTGTCCGAGAGTGGGTTCCTAGCAACATGCAAATTCGTCAGTACGCCGAGGCTTCAGGAGATTTTAATCCTATTCACCTTGATGACAACTATGCGCGCCAGGCTGGTCTAAAAGGCGTGATTGCTCAGGGCATGCTAACTATGGCTCAAATGGCAGCGATGCTCACTGATTGGATCGGCCAAGAGGGTTGGATCGCTAAGCTTAATGTGCGTTTCGAAGAAGTTGTCCGTCCAGGTGATAAGATTACTTGTTCCGGTTCTATCAGAGTGTGCTCGGAAAACACTTTAGTGTGTGATTTAGAGGCCTTTAACGAGAAAAAGGAGAGAGTCATGTCGGGTTTGGCCCATATAACGATTAAATGCTAAAACTGGTTTTTAACAAGGATTTCATCGTCAATCCCCCTTAATCTGAATACCTTAGAAAAAGGTATTTAGATTAAGGGGGATTCAACTTGATTGTATGGTTTTGTATATACAAGAACACCAAGTTAGGGATCGTCCGCAATGATAGTATTATTTTCTTCGAAAATCTCCCTTTCATAAATCAGGAGAGAAATCTTAAGAAAGGTACTCGTCTAGATTTTTAAATTAATTATAGAAGATTAAGAATATTTGAAATATTAGGGATTTTGCTTTACTTCAATTGCTTTGCTCTTGTATAATGTTTACATAAGATAGAGTAAATGGGGGATAAGCATGAGTGCTACACATGCGGTCACAACCAGCGATTTTCCTCGCTGGGATCGAGAACTATTATTCGAAATCCTGAACAACATTCATGATGTGGTACTGGTAATAGATACCGATACGACTATTGTATATGCGAACGAGGCCTATGCAAGGATTTTAGGGGTGCCCGTAGCGAAAGTGTTAGGACGCAGGCTGGACAAAATAGAACCTAAAGCCGCGGCAATCAACGTACTTCGTACTGGAAACTCCCAAAAAGGCGAAGACTATTTGGATTCCCTAGGTATAAATGTGATAGGAAGTGTATTTCTTTTATATAATGGCAAAAAAAAGATTGGCTGTATTTCTATTTTTAAGAACATAACTGAAGTTGTTGAACTAAACCGTGAGTTGCAGCAAACAAAGGGAGTTGCTGACTATTTGAAAGAGCAGTTAGAGCAATGGGAACAACTGCCTCTGTCTTTCAAGGAATATGTGGGACAAAACAGCCAATTGAAGGAAACTCTAGTGCTAGCAGCTAAGGTAGCGCGTACAAATAGTACAGTGTTGATCCTCGGTGAAAGTGGTGTTGGCAAAGAAGTATTAGCCAGGGCCATTCATTATAGTAGTCGACGTAAGGATATGCCCATGATTAAGGTGAATTGTGCCGCCATACCTGAGAATTTGCTGGAAAGTGAATTGTTCGGGTATGAAGACGGTGCTTTTACGGGGGCTAAAAAGGGAGGCAAGCTTGGTAAGTTTGAATTAGCCCATAGCGGTACTATTTTTCTGGATGAAATCGGAGATATGAGCCTCACCATGCAAGCTAAATTATTACGAGTCTTGCAAGAAAAGGAGTTTGAACGGGTAGGCGGGACAAAGACTGTCAAGGTCGATATACGAGTGATCGCAGCTACTAACCGAGATTTAGAAAGCATGATCGAAAAAGGCACCTTCCGGCGTGATTTGTACTATCGGTTAAATATCGTTCCTCTCAATCTGACCCCTTTACGCGAGCGCAAAGATGACATATTGGTACTGGCTAAAACATTTCTTGTTCAGTTCTCACGAGAAGTTGGTCATGAGTTGACACTTTCTTCCCAAGTAGCAAGGGTTTTTCAGGAGTATAACTGGCCCGGGAACATTCGGGAATTACAAAATGTACTAGAACATGCAAGCATAGTGTGTAGCAGCATGTCCATTGAAATTCAACACTTACCTGCTTATATAATTCCCACTAATGATAATCAGGTAAGATTTAAGGATAAACCTTACGCTGTAAAGGAGATTGTCGCTAGGGTGGAAAAGGAACTGATTCTATCAGCCTTGGACACTTATAACAATAACCGGACTAAAGCCATGAAAGCATTGGGATTTTCTAGACGGGTGTTTTATGATAAGTTACATCGGTATGGTATTGAATAATAGTAGCCCAACTGTCGCGGCAGTTAGTCATCGGATAAGCTAACAAGGATATTAATTAATTCAAAGACACCCACTTCTATAAGTGGGTGTTCCTTATTTTGCTTCGGTGGGGGTAGAGTCCCCCACCGAAGTCTCGATGTTCAGCTTTAGCTGAACGAGTTCACTGTCATTTGTATGCTTTACGCACTAAAATACGAATAAGTATCGTGGTTTGTATCTAATTCCATACATGTACAGAACCCTCCAGCGAGCAAATTTGTTTGCCTGGAGGGTTTTTATGTTTTTTACTGGGTTGGCACAATTATTGCAAATACAAGATTAAGAGATTTCTGAAGATCGTAAAAAGGAGTACGTTTGGAGTACCAAGTGTTGTATGAGGCAAGCAAAAAAAGCTAACTAGGAGGTCGTACGAATGGCTTACGAAACAATAATTGTAGAAATCGAAGAAGGAGTAGCTACGCTTACCTTGAATCGTCCCAAAGTGCTTAACGCGCTGAATGATCAGGTTTTTAATGAGTTGGCGGAAGCGGCCGAAGAACTGGCTGCGGATCAATCAGTGAGGGTAGTGATCATCACGGGTGGTGAGAAAGTATTCGCGGCAGGGGCGGACATCAGTCAAATGGCCTCAGCGAGCGCTGTGGATGTGACGACCAGCGATAATCCCTCACACCGAGCTTTCCACCTAATTGAAAACATGCCTAAGCCAGTCATTGCTGCAATCGCTGGGTTCGCCTTGGGCGGTGGGTGTGAACTAACTCTGGTTACGGATGTACGCATCGCAGCTGATAATGCCCAATTCGGTTTGCCAGAAATAAAACTGGGTATTTTGCCTGGCGGCGGAGGAACACAGCGTCTACCTCGTCTGATCGGTGCTGGTCGGGCAAAAGAATTGATTTTTAGCGGGGATTTTATAAATGCAGAAGAGGCCTTACGCATAGGTCTTGTGAATAAAGTGGTGCCTGCTGATCAGTTATTTGAAGAAGCCAAAAAAATAGCAAAAAAATATGCTGATCGGGGCGTGGTAGCCTTACGTTTGGCCAAATCGGCAGTGAATGAAGGGTTAAGGATGGATTTGGAGGCAGGCCTGGAATACGAGCATAAATGCTTTAGTCTTCTTTTTGCTACTGAAGATCAAAAAGAGGGTATGAGGGCTTTTTTAGAAAAACGTTCACCGAAATTCCAGGGAAAATAGGGTTATTAAACAAAAGGAGATGGAGTATGAGAACTAGAGCACAGTATATTGAGAGATTAGGTAAGATGAACAACAACCTCTACTGTAATGGACAGAAGATGGAGAGGCTAGATGAGCGTCAAGAAGGTACTATTAACGTCATGGGCTTGACCTTTGACGCGGCCTGGGATCCCGCCAGCAAGGATCTTTGCACGGCGACATCCCATATCACTGGAGAAATCATTAACCGTTTCAACCACATTCACCAAAACGTAGAAGACTTGCACAAGAAGCAAGACATGACTCGTTTCATGTGTAACAAGGTCGGGCAGTGCATCCAACGATGCATGGGTATTGATGCTGCCAACGCGATCAACGCGGTTTCTTATGAGGCGCAGAAGTCCCCTAAGGCCAAAACTGCCTACCATGATAACTGGCTTAAGTGGCTTGAGCGATTCCAGAGAGAGGATCTCGTAGCAAGCTGTGCGCAGACCGACGTTAAGGGCGAGCGCTTGAAGCGGCCAGCCGAGCAGGAAGACCCTGACATGTATGTGCACGTAGTGGAAGAGCGGAGCGATGGTATCATCGTCCGTGGCTCCAAGGTCCATATTTCTGAAGCCTCGATCTCTGACGAGATCTTGGTGGTGCCTAACCGAGCCCTTAAAAAAGGCGAAGAAGCGTATGCATTATGCTTCGCAATTCCTTCAGACTATGAAGGTGTAAAGCAGGTAGTTCATATACACAATGTCCGCAAGCGTGAGCACTATCAAAGGGGAATTGAATACGGTTATACCGACTCTTATATCATATTTGAGGACTGCTTCGTTCCCTGGGAACGAGTGTTCCTTTGTGGAGAAATTCAGCATGGTGGTATTGCCGCTTTATTGTTTGCTCTGTTCCACCGTCATTCCTACTCTGGCTGCAAGCCTGCCATGCTCGACTATGTAATCGGTCTGAGTGCTCTGGCTGCGGAAATTAATGGCATTGAGAATACCCCACACGTGCGTGAGATGCAGTCCAAGCTGATCATGACCGGTGAACTAGGATACGCAGCGGGCTACACAGCATCCGCCCTCGGCAAGCCCGAAGTTTACATGCCTGGTATGGGCGTTATGAAGTATGGCCCTGGCAGCTATATCCCGAACTCAATCTATGCCAATGTCGGGAGGTGCTTGACCGGAGAGGCTGTGTTCCACGAGCAAGAGATCCTATGCAATATCGCTGGGGGCATGCCCGCCACCTTCCCTTATGAAAATGACCTTATAAACCCTGACACCAAAGATTTGCTAGAAAAGTACATTAAACGAAATCCGAAGATTCCCATCGAAGATCAAATTAAGTTCTGGTTGAACTTTACAGATTTCGGTCTCTCCAGCTTTTCAGGTCCTACACAATATGGGGCGTACCATGGCGGTGGATCACCAATTATGGAACAGATTGCTATCACCTCCCAGTATGACATGGATTCCAAGAAGGATATCGTTCGTGCTATCGCTGGAATGGCACGCAATCCAAAGAAAAAATAAGCAAAATTATGGAACAATTGCAGTTATAGGTCAGTATGGCTGAAAGCAAAAAAGGATCTGGCGGCATTCGTAGCTGGAATCAAATTGGAACGAATATGTGTTGTCTCGAAGATGGTGATATGTGAATTGTTGAAGTGAAAGGATGAGTGTACTTGGCTAGTAACTTTATTTATAACAACAGGGATCACAAATTTATTATCAAAGAGTGGCTGGATGGAAAGAAAATTCTAGGCTTAAAGCGTTTTCAGGATTATCTCTCTATTGAGGATGTCGATGGAATTCTTGATCAGTCCTTAAAAGTATGCAGAGACATCGTCGCTCCCACCAATGATGATGGTGACACGATTGGAGCGATCTTTAAGGATGGAAAAGTTACAGTTCCACCATCTTTCCACAAGGCCTTTAAATTTATTCAAGAAAACGGGTGGGGTGCAAGCAACAGTGACGTGGACGGAGAGGGTGCGTTACCTGAGATTCTAAATGAAGCTGTCCGAGAATATATTATCGGAGCCAACCCGGCCATGTCCCCCTATATTGGGTTGTGCGGTGGTATAGCCTCCGTGATCAAGGCCTTCGGATCTCCTGAGCAAATTGCCCTCTATACCCCGAAAATGTTCGAGGGCATTTGGGAAGGTACTATGTGCCTAACCGAACCCGGTGGTGGTTCCGATGTGGGGGATATGACTTCCAAGGCCTACCCCACAGATAACCCACTAATTTATAAGGTTAAAGGGACAAAATGCTTTATTACTGGAGGAGATCACGATCTCACTGAAAACATCATTCACTTGGTTCTAGCCCGTGTTGATGGGGCGGCTCCTGGTACTAAAGGCTTGTCGTTATTCATTGTGCCAAAGATCTGGGTTAATGAGGATGGTAGCTTAGGAGAACCAAACGATGTCTCAACTGTTGGGATTGAACACAAACTGGGCCTCAAGGGTTCGTCCACTGCAGTGCTTAGCTTTGGAGAAGAGGGCCAGTGTCGCGGCATCCTGTTAGGCAGCGCACCGGATGAAAAAGGGATCGGACAGGGCATGTCTCAAATGTTTATGATGATTAATGGATCGCGGATGGATACCGGACACAGTGCTCTGGCCGTAGCGACGGTGGCGTATAACAATGCAGTTCATTACGCCAAGGAGCGCATTCAGGGTCGACCTATTAATAATCCTAAAGGGAGTCGGGTACCCATCATCCAACATGAAGATGTCCGTCGTATGCTGCTAACGCAGAAGGCCACCTTGGAAGCTATGCGTGCCATGATTTTTAAGGGCTACTACTATTTAGACTTAATTCAGTTCGGGGATGACCCCGCTGATATCAACGCAGCCAAACGCTCGATTGAAGTCATCACTCCTTTGGTCAAGGCTTATTGTTCGGATCAAGGATGGCTGATGATTACGGAGGCCATTCAAGTCTTAGGAGGCTACGGGTTTACCGAGGAATATCCAGTAGCGCGTCAAGCAAGGGATGTCAAGATTTACTCCATCTGGGAAGGCACCAATTTTATACAGTCGATGGACCTTGTGGGTCGTAAGTGGAGTCTCGATAAAGGCACTGTCTTCAAAGAATGGCTGATGGAGATGGCTGCATTCGTACAGGCTAACCAGAATCATGCCAACTTTGCCCGTGAGTTCGAGGTGCTGGGTAAAGCATTATTAGCATACCAAGAACTCTTGGGTACAGTCTTAGGCTACTTTAAGGAAGATATCAGACTGGTACCGCTGTATAGTACAAGAATTTTGCGGATCACAGCCGAACTCTATGGCGGCTGCTTACTGATGCAACAAGCTTTAGTTGCCCTAGAAAAACTGGGTCAAGGAAATGATGACCAAGACTTCTATAACGGCAAAATACAGAGCGCTAAATTTTATGTGTTCAATATAGTGCCTGATGTAGTCGCGACAGTGCGGATTATTAAAGAAGCTGATACTTCGGCCATCGATATACCAGAAGCGGCTTTCTAAGAGGACTGGGTGCAATTGATGAGAGGCAAGCAGATTGACCAGATCTTGGAGATACCGGAAAACTTGGTGATCACTATATAGATGCCGGTTGGGTGTTGGGTCTAGGGGGATGAAATGACGCAGAATAATTAATTAATGACAAGGGGGTGTCTTAATTGAAAATTGATGACATCAAAAAGATTTGTGTAATTGGGGCAGGCAACATGGGTCATCAAATTGCTTTGTGTGCTGCCCTAGCCGGTTATCAGGTCAGTTGTACCGACATTAGCGGAGAGATGCTGAGCAAAGCTGAAGGCTTTGCACGCACTTATTTGCCGGAGCGGGTCGCCAAAGGGAAATTGACACAGGAACAGGCAGATCTGGCCATAACTAATATTTCTTTTACCCCAAACCTTGAAGAGGCGGCTGGAGACGCTGATTTTGTGATTGAGGCGGCAGTTGAAAAAATTGACATAAAACGAAAGCTCTTTGCAGACTTGGACAGAATTGCTCCTCCCCATGCCATTTTGGCTACTAATAGTTCCTTTATTGTCAGTTCGAAGATCGCCGATGCTACGAAACGGCCAGATAAAGTATGCAACATGCATTTCTTCAATCCTGCCTTAGTCATGAAACTGGTTGAAGTTGTGCAGGGACCGCATACTTCCACGGAAACCGCACAAGTAACCATGGATTTGTGCGGAAAACTGGGTAAGAGTGGTGCCTGGCTTAAGAAAGAAATCTATGGTTTCCTAATCAATCGAATCTTGGCAGCGCTGCATGGTGAGGCACTATTTCTAGCGGACATGGGGATTGCTACCCCTGAAGAGATTGACATGGCGGTTACCAATGCTTTGGGCCATCCCATGGGACCGTTCCGTTTGATGGATTTCACTGGTATTGATCTTTCCTACTATATCGTCATGGAACGCTACCAAGAAACTCGCGACCCTAAAGACAAACCCTCACCGTTAATCGTTGAGAAGTTTGCCAAAGGAGAATGGGGTAAGAAGACGAAAAAAGGTTTTTATTCCTACGAGTGATGAACGATACAAAGAATGGAGGGGAGTTTCAAATGGCAAGAGCATCCGTATCAATCGTAAAAGTGACAGATATCTACGAGTCTCTTCAGGAGAGTCTAAAATTGAGCGATGGGCTAGCAGGGCTGAATATTAATGACCGAATCCTGATTAAGCCGAACATTGTCAGTTGGGATTTTGACTTGCCATTTCCTCCCTATGGCGTAGTGACCACCAGTGTCGTTATAAAGGCCCTGGTTCGCATCCTAGCCGAACATGGTTTCAGAGATTTAACGATTGGTGAAGGCGCCCTTCCTATGTTAAACCCTCAATGGGATGCTGTTTACGAAGCGTTGGGATATATGAAACTGCAGGAGCGCTACGGGGTCAAACTAGTGGATTTTAACCAAGGAGAGTTTATTCCCACGGATTATGGCGACGGGTTTAGGCTGGAAATTGCAAAGCAGGCCTTGGAAGCGGACAAGATCATCAATGTCCCAGTGTTAAAAACCCATAACCAGGCTAAAGTCTCTTTAGGCATCAAAAACCTTAAAGGATGTCTCAATAAGAAATCTAAACAGTCTTGCCATGGTGTGGGTGACGAGGAGCTTAGCCTTACTTTTCCCCGCATCATTGAAAAGCTGCCAGTGGCTTTGACGATTATCGATGGTCTTTATACCCTGGAAAAAGGCCCTGGGCCTACTGGAAAAGCATTTAGAAAAGACCTGCTGATAGCTTCTCGTGATCCTTTTGCCTGCGACCTTGTGGGGGCGGAAATCCTCGGTTATCCGGCGAAAGAGGTGGCTTATCTGACCAATTATGCCAAGCGCCACGGGTACAGTATGGAACTGGCAGATTACGAACTTAGAGGGGAGAGTGTTGCGGATCATCAGGAATTTGTAACCTATGATTGGGAGTGGTCGGAAGAAGACACCGGTCCGGCTGGGTTTGAGAAGCGTGGCATCACCGGGCTGGCGATTCGTAAGTATGATAGTAGTCTGTGCACGGGTTGTTCGGTACAATATAACCCCATGTTGATCCTTCTCTCATCTGCTTTTAAAGGGAAGCCTTTCCCGAATGTCGAGGTAGTAAGCGGAAAGCAGCAGATCGCTGCCACTGGTTTTGACAATTCCGTACTCTTTGGCAAGTGCGCCTGTCACTTAAATAAGAATAATGTCAATGTAAAAAAGGCTATTCCGCTTTGGGGATGTCCGCCTGATCTGAAAAAATTCGTTGAAGTCTTGGCTAAAGAGGGGATCGAGTGCGATTATAACGAGTATGTGCGCTTCCGTCACTATTTGTTTGATCGGTATAAAGAGAATGAGGGTTTCAAGCTCGCTGACTGGTCCGTTGAGTAGAGCTAATGTTTAGTTTGTTTGAAGGCGCATTTCTGTTAAAGGAAAAACCGAAAGAGATAAAATGATGTGCCGCCCAACAGAAACGAGAGGAGGATATAAATGCAGATTCATAAAGTAGCGGTAATAGGGTCTGGCGTGATGGGGAGTACCATTGCTGCACATTTGGCCAATGCCGGAATTCCAAGCCTGTTGTTGGATATTGTCCCTTCAAAACTAACGGCTAAAGAAGAAGCAGCCGGATTAACCCTCGAGGACCGTAAGGTTCGAAATAGCCTTGCGGAACAGAATAAGACCAACATGTTAAAAATGAATCCTGCCCCATTTTTAGTCCCAGAGTTTGCTGAGCGAATTGAGGTGGGAAACCTAAGTGATGATTTAGGTCGCTTAAGCGAAGTGGATTGGGTGATTGAGGTTGTAGTAGAACGTCTCGATATCAAGATGGATCTCTTCAAAAAAGTTGCTGCTCAGGTCCGCCCAGGTACGATTGTCACTTCTAATACTTCGGGAATCTCTTTGAAATCTATGGTAGAGGGGCTCCCGGAGAGTTTTACTCGGTATTTCCTGGGGACGCACTTTTTTAATCCCCCACGCTACATGAAACTCTTAGAAATTATCCCCGGTCCCAATACCGACCAGGATGTCATTACATTCCTATGCGAATTCGGAGAGCGAGTCTTGGGCAAAGGGGTTGTCATGGCCAAAGATACGCCCAATTTTATTGCGAACCGGATTGGCGCCATCGGCTCTCCTGTGTTACTTAAGGAAATGCTCCGAACAGGGTTAACCGTTGATGAAGTGGATGCCTTGACGGGACCTGTCATGGGACGTCCGAAGAGTGCATCGTTTCGTACGATAGATCTCGTCGGATTGGATACCTTTATCCATTCAAACAATAACGTAGCCAATGGGGTGCCTGCGGAAAAAGATAACTTTGTTTTACCAGAGTTTATATTTACTATGCTGAATAATGGCTGGTTGGGAGATAAAACCAACCAAGGGTTTTACAAGAAATCCAAAGGTCCTAAAGGTAAAGTCATTGAAGTATTAGATATTCAAACCATGACCTATGGTCCACAAAAAAGTGTGAACTTTGCTTCTCTAGAAAAAGCAAAAGCTGCAAGAAGTCTGCCCGAGAAACTTCGCACCTTAGTTGACGGAGATGATATTGGGGCAGAGTTTGCTTGGAATGTTTTAAAACCGACTCTGCTTTATGCTGCTACTATAGTCAAAGATATAGCAGACGATATCACCGGAATCGACGAAGGCATGCGGTGGGGTTACAATTGGGAGATGGGTCCGTTTGAACTATGGGATGCACTTGGAGTCAAAGCTACAGCAGATCGTATTGTCGCGGAAGGCGGCACACTGCCCCCGCTCGTGGAAGAATTACTCGCAAAAGGGTACGAAAGTTTCTATCAGAAGACTGAGGCTGGACAGACCGCTTTTTATAATGCTGGAACCTATCATCAAAAAACAGTCAGCCCATACTCATTCTCGTTGAAACAAGCCCATAAGGGTGGCAAGGTGATCTTGGGCAATGCTGGTGCAAGCCTGGTGGATCTTGGCGACAATGTGGCCTGTTTAGAATTTCACTCTCCGAACAATTCCATCAACGCAGATGTTGTGGAGATGATCAATAAGTCGTTGGAAGAAGTGGAGAAAAATTACCTAGGACTTGTGATCGGCAATCAAGGAAAGAATTTCTGCGTGGGTGCTAACCTCATACTTATTCTCCAGGCAGCCGAAAAAGGAAACTGGACTGATCTTGATCTTGGGGTGCGTGAATTACAGAATGCAACGATGGCCCTGAAATTCGCTAAGAAACCTGTCGTAGCGGCTCCTTTCGGAATGACCCTCGGCGGTGGAGCGGAAATTTGTCTACACACTCATGCTATTCAGGCCTCTTCGGAAACCTACATGGGGCTCGTTGAACTCGGTGTTGGCTTAATTCCTGCTGGTGGTGGGACTAAGGAATTGGCTGTTCGGGCGATGGAAGGAATCCTGCCGGGCGTACAAGTTGCTCCAGATTACTTCTTTGCTAAACGTTTTGAAGTGATTGCCATGGCCCAAGTCTCGACGAGTGCGGAAAAAGCTCGTCAGCTTGGCTTCTTGCGTGACCATGATCGCTATAGCATGAATCCGGAGCATATCATTATGGATGCTAAGGCACGGGTCATCGACTTGGCTCGTAACTTCAGACCTAACTTGCCAACGAAGGTCAAAATAGCGGGTTCCGGTGTTCGCGGCACCTTGGAACTGGCAATGTATGGCATGCGCAAAGGACATTATATCTCAGAGTATGATCAGCAGCTTGGCAATAAACTGGCTTATGCCATTACCGGTGGGGATCGTCCGGCTGGAATGCTCGTGGACGAGCAATATCTCTTAGATCTTGAACGAGAAGTCTTTATTAGCTTACTCGGGGAAGCGAAAACACAGGATCGCATCCGCCATATGCTCGCCAAAGGCAAGCCATTACGGAATTAGGGGGGAAAAGCATGCAAGAAGCGTACATTGTACAGGCCAAGCGGACGGCCATTGGTAAAGCGGTTAAAGGGAGCTTGGCACAGGTTCGTCCAGATGATTTAGGGGCTTATGTTATACAGGATATTCTCAAAAATGTTCCTGCTCTTAAAACGGAAGAGATTGATGACTGCGTTATTGGTTGTTCGTTTCCAGAGGCAGAGCAAGGGATGAATATGGCCAGAATTATGGCCATGCGCGCTGGTCTCCCGCTTGACGTTACAGGTGTAACTATTAATCGCTTTTGTTCGTCAGGGCTTCAGGCGATTTCCATGGCTGCAGATCGGATTCGCTTAGGTGAAGCAGATGTGATGATCGGTGGCGGAGCAGAGAGCATGTCCATGGTCCCGATGGTTGGGAATAAACCGGCTCCGAATCCCTTTATGTTGGCGAATGCTCCAGAAGTCTATATATCGATGGGCATAACTGCTGAAAACGTAGCAAAAAAATATGAGGTCACGCGTGAACAGCAAGATGCTTTCGCGGTACAAAGCCATCAGAAAGCTTTTGCTGCCCAAAGCAGAGGACGCTTTGATGACGAGATTGTTTCAATTCCTTTACCCACTTGGGGAAAACCGGGTGAAAAATGGTTCAATAAAGATGAGGGGATTCGTCCAGAAACCACGATGGAATCGTTGGCTAAACTCAGGCCAGCCTTCTTGAATGGGGGCTCGGTCACGGCAGGGAACTCGTCCCAGACCAGTGACGGTGCAGCAATCACCCTTCTTATGTCTGAACAAAAAGTCAAGGCTCTAGGTTTGAAACCAATAGCCGTTTGGCGTGGATTTGCTGTCGCTGGTGTCGAACCCGAACTGATGGGCATTGGTCCGATTAAGGCCATCCCCAAAGTTTTAAAGCAAGTTGGGTTGACCCTAGATCAAATCGACTTATTCGAGCTAAATGAAGCTTTTGCCTCACAGTCGCTGGCGATCATTAAGACGCTGGACATAGACCCGGCAAAAGTGAATCCTAACGGCGGGGCCATTGCTTTTGGACATCCACTCGGTTGTACCGGAGCTAAGCTCACAGCAACTTTATTACATGAATTGACAAAACAAAAGAAGAAATACGGCATGGTTACCATGTGCATCGGTGGCGGCATGGGAGCTGCCGGCGTGTACGAATTGTTGTAGAGTTGTGAGGAGTTAATCCGCGAAGCACAAAAGTTAAACATATGGCAAAAAAGCAATAAACATTAAAGAAGTTGAAAAATACTAAGAGGCCTCGTTCGACGAGGCCTTTTAGTATACATCCACGATTATTAGGATTATATTTTGCTCGATAAGGCTGCGGAGATGGGATTGTATGGTCTAAGCATTCCATAAGAGCACACCGGCTTGAGTCGGGTATGATAGACATTTCCTGACGTATTAGAAAAGAGTTCGAAGGGGGTTATGAAATGAATTGGCAACCTGAGGTTGATGAATTGCACAGACGGGAAGATTTAGCCAAACTAATGGGAGGAGAAGAGCGGGTCGCTAAGCACCGGGCGCAAGGTAAGTTAACGGTCCGAGAGAGAATTGAGCTACTCCTCGATCTAGGTACGTTTCACGAAACAGGGGCTTTAGCAGGAAAAGCTACTTACGAGGAAGGCAAGATGATCGATTTCGTTCCAGCCAATTTTGTCCTTGGAACGGGACGTATTGATGGGCGTAAAGTTGTTGTTGGAGGAGATGATTTTACCGTACGCGGTGGCGCTGCAGATGGTTCAGTGCGAGGAAAGCAGGAGTATGCTGAGCGAATGGCCCATGACCTTAAGATACCCATCATTCGTTTGGTAGATGGCACTGGAGGTGGAGGGAGCGTCAAGTTCCTGTCCAATGAAGGCTACACTTATGTACCAGTCAACCCAGCCTGGGACTTGGTGGTCGCTAATCTAGGTTGTATTCCTGTGGTAGCTGCTTGTCTCGGATCAGTAGCGGGGTTGGGTGCAGCGAGAGTCGTAACCGCCCATTTTTCGGTAATGGCTGAGAATAATTCTCAAATTATGGTGGCTGGTCCGCCTGTTGTCAGATACGGGACTGGGGAAATTTTATCTAAAGAGGAACTGGGAGGAGTGCAGGTTCACAGAGCCAGTGGGGTTGTCGATAATGTGGTTGAATCAGAACAGGAGGCTTTCCAGCAAATTAAAACGTTTCTTTCCTATTTGCCGTCCAATGTATGGCATTCTCCACCCGTTGCGGTGTCAAACGACGATTCTCAGCGTAGAGAGGAAAAATTACTTTCAGTAATCCCGCGAAATAGAAGACGTCCTTATAAAATCCGAGAACTGCTACCGATGATTTTCGACCGAGAATCCTTATTCGAAATGGGACGTTTTTTCGGTGCTGGCACAGTTACTATGCTGGCACGATTAGAGGGTCATCCGGTGGGCGTTATCGCCCCAGACCCCTTTATCCGGGGTGGAGGGCTTACCGACAAAGGAGCGGATAAATTAGAACGTTTCGTAGATCTATGCCAAACGTTTCATTTACCCATTGTCAATTTAGTGGATCAACCGGGAATGGATATAGGTCTAAACGCGGAAAAGAGGGGTACTATTCGTCGGGGTGCTCGGGCAATAGCAGCCATCTACCAAGCTACAGTACCTGTGATCGAAATTATTTTAAGACGAGTTTTCGGTGTTGGCGGAGCAGGTATGATCAATGGGCATGCTCTTCATTTACGTTACGCTTGGCCGTCGGGTGACTGGGGTTCCCTACCTTTAGAAGGAGGAGTGCAAGCAGCCTATCGTCGGGAGTTAGAAGCTAGTTCGAATCCCGAGGCTCTTCTTAAGGAAATTATGGATAGTATGGAACCCATCCGGTCACCTTTACGTACTGCAGAAGCTTTTGGTATCGAGGAGATTATTGACCCACGCGAAACTCGTCCACTTCTTTGCGAATGGGTAAGGGATGCTTATGCCCTTTTGCCACAACAGTTAGGCCCCTACCAACATGCCATGCGACCCTAAAAAAGAAATGAAGCATAGGTGAAAGGTATACTCTCTTCCGGTTCTTTCTTTTTACTACAAGTCGTAATTGAATTTGAGGAGTGGGATGAGTTGTCTTATGAAACAGATTTTGAGTCCAAAAAAATTAGCCAGATTGGGATAGTGGGATCCGGCACCATGGGAGCGGGTATTGCCCAGGTGGCAGCCCAAGCAGGTTACCAAGTTGCTTTGTGGGATTTGAATGAAGAGTTAGTACAGCGCGGTCTTGCCAGCATCCAGAAAAATATAATCCAGCAAGTGCAAAAAGGTAAGATTACTTCAGAGACTGCTAACCAGTGTCTACAGCGTATTAAAACAACCACTAGTTTAGCTATGCTCGGATCCTCGGACTACATTATTGAATCTGTCATTGAAAAATTGGAGGTTAAAAAGGGTTTGTTCAAAGAACTGGACGGTTTTTGTCCACCAGAAACGATTTTGGCGACTAACACATCGGGGCTTAGTATTACTGAATTAGCTTCAGCTACTAACAGGCAGGATAGGGTAATTGGTACACACTTTTTTATTCCACCCCCTCGCATGGAACCGGTAGAGGTAGTACAAGGTTATCACACTTCTGAAGCTACTTTGCTTGAGACGGAAAAACTCTTGATTAGCTTGGGGAAAACGGTGATTAAAGTCAAGGATAGTCCCTTGTTTGTGTTCAATAGAATTATGAATCCCATGATCAACGAGGCTATCTTTGTGCTGCAAGAAGGATTGGCAACTGCTGAAGATATTGATAAAGTCATGAAACTGGCTGGTCATCACCCGATCGGTCCTCTTGCTTTAGCAGATGTTTGCGGTCTAGACGTGGTTTTAATGGTAGGAGAAACTTTGTTTCGAGATACGGGTGATACTAAATACCGAACTCCTGGTTTATTGCGTCAATTGGTCAGCGCGGGCCACTTAGGCAGAAAAACGGGCAAGGGCTTTTTTGACTATGCCAGTCAACCGAAGAACGACAATTAGAAAGTCTATACCCATATATGGATGTCCTCCTTAATATGGATAAATTGTAAAGGTGTTAGCGCAAAAAGGGGCCGAGTGCGATTATAGTGAATATGTGCGTTTTCGGCACTACTTATGGACAGGTATTAGGGTGTTTGAGGGATGGAGACTCCCACTTATTGAAGTGGGAGCCTCTGAAGTGGATGAAAAAGCGAAGGTAATCAAGCGGGCTTTTATGATAGAACGGGTACTGAATTTTTGAAGTGTATGCTTTCTAACACAGAATTGTAAATATTTGTATCAATTCCGTACACGTTTAGTACTCTCTCTAATCGCTGATTTGTTATTTAAGAGGGTTTTTGTTATACATTTTAGTGGCATAAATATTGCATTTAGATCTAAAGGAGAGTTATTAGAATAGTTAAAAAGAAACGAGGTGCAAATTTACTTTCCAGTGAAAAAGACAAGATAATATAGGTAGACTTGAGTGTAACCACATAACCAAGAGGAGGGGAACTTTTTAGGCATATAATATTCAGAAAATTTATAATAGAAAATAAAATATAAATCTAAGCACTAGCGAGTTAATGAAATTAGAGAACAGTTTGACTTTACTTAAACCAAATAATTAAGTAGTAAAAAGAGGAGGCAATCGGATGACGGAAAATGAGAAACTATGGTTGAAAAGCTATCCAAGCAATGTTAGGTACCACATTGATTACCCCGATAAGTCGCTAGGTCAAATGTTTGATGAGACAGTCGCCAAAATGCCAGATAGCCCTGCCATGATTTTTGGAGGGCATACGGTTACTTATAGACAGTTCGGGGATCAGGTCAACCGTTTTGCGACTGCTTTAGCTGGTTTAGGTATCATCAAGGGGGAACGGGTGGGGCTAATGGGCCCGAATTGCCCCCAATGGGAAATAGCTTTCATTGCTTTGCTCAAATTAGGCGCAATTGTCGTCCAAACAAACCCCATGTACGTTGAACCAGAAATTGCACACCAAATGAATGATTCTGGGGCAACCACGATCATTGTCTTTGAAATGATGTATCCTCGGGTAAAGAATGTGCTGCAGGATACGTCTTTACAAAGGGTCATCGTTTTTAACTTTCTTGCACCGGTCAAGTCAGCACCTGGAATTTATTCATACGACGATCTAATCAAGTGTGAGGCTGCTCTACCTGAAGTACCCATTAATTCCGCCGAAGATCTGGCAGTCTTGCAGTATACTGGTGGCACGACGGGTGTCTCCAAAGGGGTTATGCTCACTCACCGTAATCTAATATGTAATACCCTCCAAGTTCTTGAATGGTCGGTTAACATGGAATATGGAAAGGAACGCATTCTCACCATATTGCCGGTATTCCATGTCTATGGCATGACTGACTGCCTCAATAATGCTTTGTGCATCGCTGCAACTCAGATTATTTTGCCCCGCTTTGACGTTGATCAAGTGTTGGAAACAATTCGTGCCTATAAGCCGACTCTCTTCCCTGGTGCACCAACCATGTTTATGGCTCTTAACAGCCATCCCCGCATCGCAGAATACAGTGAAAGCTTAGCTGCAATCAAAGTTTGCACTAGTGGCTCAGCCCCACTGCCCTTAGAGGTTGCTCAGAAATTCAGCGAAGTGACGCAAGGCAAAGGAAATTTAGTTGAAGGGTATGGTTTGTCTGAGGCTTCCCCGATAACGCATTGCAACCCGCTCGATCGCCCTACACGCGCCGGTTCCATAGGTTTCCCCTTCCCTGACACTGATTGCGCAATTATGGATTTGGAGACTGGTGACAGAGAGCTCCCCGTGGGCGAAATAGGAGAATTATGCGTCCGAGGTCCTCAAGTGATGCTTGGGTACTGGGAAAAGCCAGAAGCGACGGCTGAAACCTTACGGAACGGCTGGTTGCATACCGGCGATATAGGCAGAATGGACGAAGAAGGTTACTTCTATATAATTGATCGCAAGAAAGACATAATTATCGCAGGCGGTTTCAATGTTTATCCTCGTGATATTGAGGAAGTATTGTATGAACATCCAAAAGTTAAGGAAGTTGTTGTAGCAGGGGTGCCCGACGCTTACCGCGGCGAGACGGTTAAGGCATTCATTGTCCTGCAACCCAATACAGAGGCTTCAGACCAAGAATTAATTGCTTTTTGCCGGACCAAGTTGGCTGCATTTAAGGTACCACGCCTTGTGGAGTTCAGGAATGAATTGCCTAGAACGATCGTTGGAAAAGTTTTGCGCCGTCAGCTAGTTGAAGAGGAAAAAGCAAAACTCCAAACGGCTGCCACTACGGAATCCTGAGTCAGGTAAATGTTCAAGGTGCAAATAACTATGCTCTTATAAGTTGGATAATTTATAAGTAAGTAAGTAAGTAAGTAAGTAAGTAAGTAAAAATACCCCGTAGGTGTTTCCCTACGGGGCCTCTCACATTAGGGTCATGGTTAGGGAGGCAAAATTTCGAGGAGGTAGTTAGATGAACGATCGAAAGCGTAAAAGTTGGCCTCAAGATTTACTCCCGGAGCTCTCTTATCAGCAAGGGCAAAAGCCCTTGCACGAGTACTTGCGGGACAATGCCAACTTGAATCCAGAGAAGATCGCGATCATCTGGTATGGACGAGAGATCACCTATCGTGAACTAAACGATCTCAGCGAGCGGTTTGCAACTTTCTTGTCGGTCTCCGGGGTTAAGAAAGGAGATCACGTAGCGCTTTTTCTCACCAATAGTCCCCAATATTTTATTGCGCATTATGGAATCCAAAAAATCGGAGCGGTCGTGGGGCCGTGCAGTCCTTTGTTTAAGGAGTGGGAATTGGAGAGCCAACTCAACGATATGGAAGCGAAAGTGATCGTGGCAGCGGACGGCCTCTACGATATCGTAATGAAGGTTCAGTCAAAGACACAAATTGAGCAGGTTATTCTCACGAATTACGGGGATTTTCTGCCGACTGAGCCTACACTCAATGTTCCAGCAGAGATAGGCAAACCGAAACCCTTCATTCCGGGTGTTCACGACATGATCTCGGTGATCAGGGATCTGGAAAGTTCTGTTTCTTCCGTGGACTTCAATATGAAGGACATTGGTCTCATGGTCTATACTTCCGGTACGACCGGTCAACCGAAGGGAGCCCTGCTTAGTTATGAGAACGCTCTCTTTAAGACAGCTGCAGTAGCCCAAAGCAGCAAAATTGGGGCGGAGGATGTCTTACTTACCGTGATGCCCCTTTACCATATCGCGGGGATGTTGTTGGGGCTCAATTGCCCAATTTATGCCAACGCCAGCATGGTGCTTTTGTATCGGTTTGATCCGCTCGCAGTTCTGCAGGCCATTGAACGCTACAAATGTACGTGGTGGTATAGTGTGGTGCCTATGAATCTCGCAGTCATGCAGGTACCCAATGCCGGACAATATGATATTTCCTCCTTAAGAACTAGTAGAGCTACCAGCTTTGGAATTATCCTAACTCAAGAGATTTCGGAGGCGTGGGCTAAGTTTACGGTCGGGTGTGAGATCTACGAAGCGGCTTATGGACTCAGTGAAACTCACACAGCGGATACCTTTATGCCCTCGACTGCCGTAAAGTGGGGAACTCAAGGGATCCCGAACTACGAGACGGTGATTCGTATTATTGACCCAGATACGGGTAAGGAAATGCCGGTCAGCGAGATGGGCGAAATAGTTATCACCAATCCAGGTGTTTTCCGGGGTTATTGGAATAGACCAGAGGCCACAACCCAGACTCTTCGTGATGGTTGGGTATACACTGGAGATATGGGGTGGTTGGACGAAGATGGCTATTTGATCTTCAGTGGACGGTTCAAAGAAATGATCAAGGTATCAGGTTACAGTGTTTTTCCGGAGGAAGTGGAAGCCATGCTGATCCGGCATGAAGCAATTGCCCAAGTAGCGGTGACTGGAGTACCCGATGCTCAGAAAGGCGAAGTAGTCAAGGCCTACGTTGTGCTGAAACCTGAGCAGGGTACCCAAATTTCCGCTCAGGACATAATGGACTGGGCCAAACAAAAAATGACGACCTACAAGTCTCCGCGTTATGTTGAGTTTCGGGAGTCCCTGCCAGCTACCGGCGCGGGCAAAGTGCTGCGCCGGCTGTTATAAGACTTAGTAGCTTTTAAGAATATAATTCAAAAGGTAGTGGAAGCATTATGTCAAGAACAAGACATTTAGAATTTTGGCCTAAACGTCTAGCACATAGTTTACCTGTGCCGAAGACCAGTTTATATGATAATCTTGCAGTCTCAGCTCGGAGGTATCCTGATAAAGCCGCTATCCACTATTATGGCGGCACTGTTGCTTATCGGCAATTTCAAGCTGAAGTGGATTCCTTAGCAGGCTTTTTACAAAGCAAGCTAGGGGTTGTCCAAAACGATCGCGTTCTGCTCTTTATGCAAAATTCACCCCAATATGTGATTGCCTATTATGCCATTTTGCGGGCAAACGCCGTAGTGGTACCCATGAGCCCTATGAATGTTACGGATGAAACTGTCATTTTATATCAACGATTGTGAGGCAACCGTGGCCATTACCGGACAGGAACTCTATGAGCGCCTTGCTCCATTGCAAATGAGCACTCTCTTACAGCACGTTATTGTTGCTGCCTACAGTGATTATGCGTCGCCCGAGTTCGACTTGGCAATTCCTGATGAAGTTGGTGCCCCACGCCATGACTTCGAGAATCCCCAGACAATTTATTGGCAGGAGGCTATCAACTCTGGTTTGAAACCAGGCCCGTTGACTGTATCTGAGCAGGATATGGCGGTTTTGCCTTACACATCAGGGACCACTGGCAGACCAAAAGGGTGTGTTCACTCCCATAGGTCAGTTAATGCTAACACTGTTGGCGCATCTGCATGGACCTCAATGACGGCCAATACGATTACTTTGACGACTTTACCATTATTTCATGTGACTGGAATGCAACATAGTATGAATGCACCAATTTTTGCAGGTGGAACGATGGTGTTGTTGACCCGTTGGAACAGGGAAGTTGCCGCTGCTTTGGTCGAAGGGTACGGATGTACTCACTGGGTAAACATAGCCACCATGGTGGTAGATTTTCTGGCCAATCCTAACCTGATGAACTATAATGTGAAATCTCTGGCGTTCGTGGGTGGTGGTGGCGCCCCCTTGCCAGAAGCAGTTGGGGAAAAGTTGTTCCAACTACTGGGCGTGAGATATGCAGAAGGGTATGGTTTAAGTGAGACAATTTCTCAAACCCACTTCAATCCGCCGGACCGCCCGAAGTTGCAATGTCTGGGGATTCCATCCTTTGATGTGGATGCAAGGATTATTGACCTCGAGACCCTGCAGGAGTTAGGACTTGGGGAACAAGGCGAAGTGGTCGTGAACGGGCCTCAGGTGATGAAAGGGTATTGGAACCGCCCAGAAGAGACTGAGGAAGGCTTTATTACCATCGGTGAGAAACGATTTTTCCGTACTGGTGATATTGCAAAATATGATGAGGACGGATATTTCTTTATTGTTGATCGAGTAAAACGAATGATCAACGCTGCCGGGTTTAAAGTCTGGCCTTCTGAAGTGGAGTCAACTATGTTCAAACACCCAGCGATTCGACAAGCCTGTGTGATTGGCGTGCCCGACGCAAAACGAGGAGAAACCGTAAAAGCTTATGTTATCTTGCATGAAGCGCAACGAGGAAACGTTACTGAACAAGATATTATCGAGTGGGCTAAGGGTATGATGTCTGCCTATAAATATCCGCGCATCGTACAATTTGTGGAGAGTCTTCCAATGTCGGCCAGCGGTAAACTTCTCTGGCGCAAGTTACAGGAAGAAGAAAGGGAAGTATCAAGGGGTGTAACCTTGGCGGACTGATCACATTTTGAGGCATTTGAAAATTATTTTGGAGGGTGGAGGGACAGTGACAGTAAATACGGTGTTAGGGCCGGTAAGCGCCGACAGACTTGGAAAAACCTTGTTCCATGAGCATTTTGTCTTCGGCTATCCCGGTTTCCAAGGGGATACCACAATGGGTGAATTTGACCGGGGAGCAGCCCTGCGGGTTGGTATTAATGTGGCGGAAAAACTTATGACTCACGGGGTAAAAACTGTAGTCGACGCCACGACCAATGAATGTGGCCGAAACCCGGAGCTGTTAAGAGAAATTTCAGAAAAGACAGGGCTACAAATCATCTGTTCGAGCGGCTACTACTACGAGGGAGAATCTGCACCAGCCTACTTTAAATTTCGAGCAGGGTTAGGTGATATGGAAGCCGAAGTTCATGAGATGTACTTACGAGAAATTACGGAAGGGATCGGGAAAACGGGTGTAAAAGCTGGGGTCATTAAATTAGCATCCAGTAAAGATGTCATTACCGATTATGAGAAAGTTTTTTTTCGGGCGGCAGCCAAGGTGCAGAGGGAAACTGGAGTTACCATCATCACGCACACTCAGGAAGGGACCATGGGAGCTGAACAAGCAGAGTTGCTGATTTCCGCAGGCGCTGATCCCCGTCGAATCGTAATCGGTCATATGTGTGGAAATACCAATGTAGCCGACCACGTCAGCGTCTTGAAAACAGGTGTTTTCTTGGGCTTTGATCGCTTCGGTATCGAGGGAATCGTCGGAGCACCCTTAGATTCGGTTCGCGAGACAATGCTGATTGGTCTGTTGGGAACGGGGTATGGAGGGCAACTATTATTGTCTCAGGACACTGTGAACTATTGGTTAGGCAGACCCCTGATTTTGCCCGAAATTGTACAGCAAATGTTAGCCCATTGGCACCCTACGAATATTTTTGAAAATGTCCTTCCAGTACTACGAAAGGCCGGTATTACAGAGGAACAGATTGATATACTCTTGATTGAAAATCCCGGAAGATTGTTTGGAACTAGTTAAAAAAATCAACGACAGGCATCGCCTGTCGTTGATTTTTTGTAAAGGTAACGGATAGTAGCATTTATTTTTGAGTTGTAACGTTAATTTTATACGGCAGAATCCTTATTTGGTAATTGGCTAAACGGCTTCATCCTAGTCGTCAAGAGTAGATTGAGTGCAGCAATAGCAGCTCCGATCACAAATACATATTCATAGCCTAGAACAGTCCAGATAAACCCACCTAGAAAAGGCACAAACATTGAGACTATGTGATCAAGAGTTATGCCCATGGATAAGGTTGGAGAAACATCTTCAGAATTTAAGGCTATTCTCTTAACATAGGTGGCTCTGGCCATGCTCACGGACACTAGCATTTGATCGAGAACAAACAGTCCACAGACGACGTAGAGAGTAATTTTTCCTAGACCCATAGTTTCTAGTAAGCCTTCAGTAAAAGCATAACCGAGACAGACAAAGATTAAAGATACTGATTCTCCCGCCAAGACGAATCGTTCTCCTACACTATCAATCAGGTATCCGATAAACGGTTTAAAAAAAATTCCCAGGCCGGCGATGATGAAGCTTAAAATGGCAAACGTGGCAACGTCCTGGCTAAAGACTTTAATAAGGACCCACGGCCCAAAGGTGATGAAGATCTGTTTCCTGGCGCCAAAAAGGATACTTAATCCATAGAAAACCTTATATTCTTTGCGGAGCACAAAGCGTTTACCTATTCTCTTACCCGAGTGTGGTTTCATCATTAAGATCAGTACGGCTGACAGGAAGAAGGCTCCTGCCGAAATAGAGAAGGCCAAGTGATAGTCAATTTTAATATATCTAAATAAAAGGGCTGTGGCCAAGCTTGTGGCTAGAAAGACAGCCGTGTTCACAGAATTGATCTGACCCAATCTTTTCCCCATTTGGCCTTCGGATGCTAAATTCATCCCGATACTATTGGCCATTGGCATAAACAAATGTTGCCCCATACTATATACTGTTAGCCAGCCAATCATAGGGAGATATTCGGGTGACCAGAATGCCAGACCGAGGGACCCTAATCCACCGAGTAGGTTTGCTATAGCAGCGGTCCGAACGTCTCCAAAAGCAAACAAAAGTCCTGTCATAAAAACAACTGCAAAGCCTGGGAATTCCCGAGGAATTTCTAGGAATGTCCGTTGTGAAATTGTCAAATGATAATTATCACTCAGAAAGTTATTAAAAAATGAAATATCAATGCTTTGTGTAACCCCGATCACAGCACTAGCTAATAAGAACAAAATAAAATCTCTTTTTTCTAAACCCCACATCTCTCTGTCCTCTTACTCTCTTCAACTACTCTTACTTTAATTCGCCTAATCAGGAGATATTCCTGCGGTTCACGAACCTTAGCATAATAATTATTAAGTTCCATTATTTTTGTAAAAATATATGATACTGTAAAGGAACCATTGTTAAGGGTAACACTAGATAAGTAGTTTGCTGATTTAGATATTAAGGTAATGCCAAAAGGGTATGCTAGCTTTCAAGGCGAAAATCAAAAGGTCATTTATACAACAAGACTGGTTTCAAGTTCCATAGTTCCATAGTTCCGAAGTTCCGAAGTTCCGAAGTGGAGGGCAGCAAATGTTAGCAGTGTATAATACTATCAACAATACTATCGTTAGAACTGAAAAACCCGAAGAAAAGGGCTCCTGGATAAATTTGATAAACCCTACTGAAGAAGAAATAACTCTTATTACTAAAGCCATAGGAATCGAAGATTATTTTATAAAAGATGTTTTAGACGATGAAGAGCGACCCCGAATTGAAACTGAGAATAATCAAATTTTAGTTATTATTAATGTACCAATAATCCAAGACGCGACGGTTATCTACGAAACAATCCCTCTCGGAATCATATTGACCGAAAATCATCTTGTAACCGTGTGCTTACAAGAAGTCGATGTCCTTAAGGATTTTGCAAATGGAAAAGTTCGTGGAATGGAAACCCATAAAAAGACAAGGTTTTTATTTCAAATCCTCTATAAAAGTGCCTCCTTATATTTAACCTTACTTAGAGAAATTGAAAAGAAGACGAACGAAATTGAGTTGGCACTTCACAAATCAATGAAAAATAAGGAATTAATCAGGTTGCTGAACCTTCAAAAAAGTCTTGTCTATTTTACGACTTCCTTGAAATCTAATGAAAAAGTCATGGACAAGATGTTGAGAACGAAGGTCCTGAAGGTATATGAAGAAGACCAGGATTTGCTCGAAGATGTCATCATAGAAAATAAACAGGCAGTCGAGATGGCAGAAACCTATAGTAACATTTCGAGTAGTATGATGGATGCTTTTGCTTCCATTATTTCCAATAATTTAAACATGGTTATGAAGTTTTTGGCATCTATAACGATTATTTTAGCCCTTCCGACGATGCTAGCCAGCTTTTTCGGTATGAACGTTAAAATTCCTTTTCAGACATCAGACTATGGTTTTGGGATTGTTGTCGGTATGTCGGTTGTTCTTTGTTTTGGAGGGGTCATTTTTTTAATGAAAAAGGATATGTTTTAGGGCTCCAATCTGTTTTCAAAAGGACGGATCTTGGTTCTGGCAGAGCTACTGCGGTTTTTACTAACGTTGTATAAGTAGTATAGGAAGAGAAGAGACTTAAACCTCGCTTGTTAGGGTTTGAGTCTCTTTTTCTATATGTTAATTCTTTAGGGTAATTGAATGCATTATATTTCCTCGGCTCCACTTGAACAGTAAGCATTCCTTAATCGAATCACATCTTAAGTGTGACAGCGTTCACGGAATTACCAACCAAATTGTGATCTAATTGAGGGTAAGAACCGACTACATAGCATATTAGTTATAAATTGAACAATCAAGTGGAGGTGCTCGTAAGTGCAAAGAAAGAACCTGAAGCTTTCGCGTCGACAATTTCTTAAAGTATCTGCGGCTACTGGTGTTTTCGTAGGGACCGCAGGTACGGCCTCATTTATTCATCAAGCGATAGCCACACCTGAGCAAGTTGATGCGCAGCTAAATTATGTTCGCACGACCTGTTCGCCGAACTGTACAGGGGCGTGCGGGATGAAGGCCCTTGTAGAGGACGACCAGATTAAGTCAATTATTCAAGCCGCTGACTATCCAGAACAAGAGTACAATCCTCGCGGTTGCCTTAAAGGGCTGTCCATGACAAACCTTATCTATGGTCCGGACCGCTTGAAAACCCCCCTCATTTTAAAAGGTAAGCCAGGTTCTGGAGATTTTAAAGAAGCTTCCTGGACTGAGACTTTAGATTATACAGCAGGGCGTTTAAAAGAAATTGCTGATAAGTATGGCCCGGAGTCTATCGGGGTGCTCTTTCAGGTGGGTGGAACCGGATATGTCCAAAAAGGAGCGGTCAGCAGGTTAGCGACCTTAGCAGGCTGGACTATGCATCATGCTTATGACCAAAATGGGGATTTGCCGATGTTTTGGCCCATGACCTTCGGGGTCCAAAGTGAAGAACTCGAACCACGGGAATGGACGAATTCCCGCTATGTCATGATCTTTGGTTCTAATATCTTGGCAACTCGAATTCCGGATGCCCATTTTTTGCTGGAAGCTAGAAATCGAGGTGCTAAGATCCTGGTTTTTGATCCTAACTTTAGCCCCACCGCAGCAAAAGCGGATGAATGGTTTCCCATTAATACGAGCAGTGATGCAGCAGTTGCCTTAGGTTTAGCCAGGGTCTTAATTGAAGAGAAGATTTACGATGCAGATTTTATCAAAACCTTTACAGACCTGCCGCTTCTCGTGCGCGTGGATAATGGCAAACGACTTAAAGCACAGGAGGTTCAAGATCTCGTCAAGCCTGCTGATATACCAGCCTACAGGGAATCCTATGTTGCTTATAATGGTCAGTTAATAGCGGTTCATCCGGAAAAACTCGATCTGCCCACAGATATCATGATCGAAGGGATTGTGGAGGTGACCCTTAAAACGGGTGAGATCGTCAAAGCCAAACCTGCCTTCCAGCTCCTTAAAGAAAGCCTTAGCCAATACACGACCGAGGCCGTCGAGAAACTGGCGGGCATACCTAAAGAAGATCTTGTCCGCATTGCTCGAGAAATGGTGGAGAACAAACCACTCCATGTGATCTATGGTGCTGGTAATTATCAGTGGTATCACGGTGACCTGAAGGGTCGAGCGTTAGCCATGCTGCCAATTTTGACGGGGAATATCGGTAAACCCGGAGCAGGGATTTCCACCTATGCCGGTCAGTACCGGATTCGTTTTAGAGTTGCAGAGTGGTGGGTTCCGGAAGGTAAGAAGCAAAACTGGCTCCCCTTTCTTTACGTCCTCAATGGCCCGACCAAGACTATGAAAGCCCCTTGGCCCAAAAATGGGATTAAAGCACTGGTCGTGGGTTGGGGTAATCCCTTTGACCAGCATAACATGGCTAATAAACTCCGTGAAATGGTGGAAAGTGAAGATTTGGAATTTGTCGTGACCACGGATTTCCAAATGACCACATCCTGTCAATATAGTCATGCCGTCCTACCTGCAGTATCTTGGTATGAAAAAACTGATCTGGTGGCCACGCCAGTGCATCCTTACTTACAACTGCAGCAACAAGCTGTAAAACCACTTTATGAGGGCAAACCGGAGTTTTGGATTATTCGGGAACTGGCGAAGAGACTGAACCCAAATTTTGAAAAGTACTTTTATCCCGAGCTTGATCCGCAAGGGGCAGCAGAGAAAGTCATCGAGCTTTTGCTCAAAACCGGAGGACCTGAGGTAGAGGGTATTACCCTCGAACAATTAAAAAAAGGTCCGGTACGCTTAAAGTCTGAGGTCCCAGGAAGTCGGCAAATTCCTTTCTATGAGCAAGTCCAACATAAAAAGCCTTTTCCCCCCCTTAGCCTACCAGCCAAACTTGAACAAACGGCTCAGTTTGTGAAGAGTGGACGGATCGAACTATACAAAGATGAAGATATCATGCTTCAGGTGGGCGAGGCGCTTCCGGTACATAAGCCACCCTTTGAGGAAAGCGAGTATGCCTTAAATCCCCTCGCCAAAGAAAAGTACCAATTTAGCTATGTTACCCGAAATGCCATCTACCGAGTGCATTCCACGCATTCCAATAATATCTGGATGAACGAACTTCAGGAAGGAAAGCCGAGAGTGTGGCTCAGTCCCGAGGATGGCCAAGCAAAGGGCATCAAGGAAGGGGATCTCGTGGAAATCTTCAATGATCGTGGTAAAGTCTCGGCTTACGCAATCATTGATCCGGGGGTTGGTCTCAAGCAGGCGGTCTTTGAGCAAGGTTGGTGGAGTCGCTATTTGAAAGGAGAGTCATATAACTCCTTAACCTATCCCTTTATTAAACCAACCCATGAAATTTACTTTGTTCCTGGGATGTGGTCCCCAAACACAGCCTGGAACGAATGCCTCTGTGATGTAAGAAAGGTGGTTGATGTTCAATGAGACTAGGGATGGTGATTGACCTTGATCGTTGCATTGGTTGCCGTTCTTGTGCGGTAGTCTGCAAATCTCATAACGCCCAGCCGCCTGGGACGTGGTGGAATAGAGTATTTACCCCAGGAAGTACCTTTCATCAAGCTGCCGTTGGCAAAGCTGGAGCTTTGCAAATGGATTTTCTGCCGGTATCCTGTCAAATGTGCGACAATCCTGCTTGCCAAAAGGTTTGTCCTACCGGAGCCACCTATACCGATGAACGGGGCGTGGTATTGATTGACTTTGAACGCTGTATTGGTTGTCGATATTGCATAGCAGCCTGTCCCTATGGGGTTCGCCAATTCAACTGGGAAGACCCTAAG
The DNA here is from genome assembly GCF_000802135.1 of Desulfosporosinus sp. BICA1-9. Taxonomy (NCBI): domain Bacteria; kingdom Bacillati; phylum Bacillota; class Clostridia; order Eubacteriales; family Desulfitobacteriaceae; genus Desulfosporosinus; species Desulfosporosinus sp. BICA1-9. Next base: position 32,014 of record NZ_JUEE01000006.1, on the reverse strand, counting down.
CAGGTTAAGGACCGAGTTGGGTATCAGGAAGGGTATGAGTATGGCTACCCTGTTGATTTCCGGGATAAGGATGGAAGGTTAGTTTTCACTCCTGATCGGCCAGTTGGTGTCGCTGAAAAATGTACCTTCTGTGTGCAATACACCTCTAGTGGAGAAGAACCAGCCTGTACTCGAGGTTGTCCGGGCAAAGTGCGCATCTTTGGAGACCTCGATGATCCAAAATCTGAAGTCAGTAAACTTATTGGAAAACGGCCGACCTATCGCCTGAAAGAAGAACTGGGCACTTCGCCCAAAGTCTTCTATCTGGCGCCAAGGTCGCAGATACGCTAGGAGGTGGGTAATGTGAAAAAAAGTAATGCCCTGTTGGGCTTAGCAATCACTTTAGTCTTGATTAGTTTAGCTGCCTGGGGATATCAAATGCAGAATGGTTTAAGCGTGACTAATATGCGCAATTCCTTTAGCTGGGGACTTTATATTGCGACCTTTGCGTTTTTTGTAGGGGTTGCTGCAGGCGGCTTGATTGTTTCCTCCTCAGTCTATCTCTTCAATCTTGAGAAACTTGAGCCCTTCACCCGCATAGCCTCTCTCTCAGCCTTTGCCAGTATTTTAGGCGCTGGGGCCATGATTTTGCCTGATATGGGTCGGGTGGAGCGGGTTTGGAAGATCTTTATTCATCCCAATTTTAGCTCCCCACTGGTTTGGGACGTCGTTGTCATCGCCGCCTACCTTGTCATTACCTTCTTAAGTGTCTATGTTCAACTTTTACCGGATTGGCGAAAAGAAGGGCGAGGATTTTTTAACGGCTGGACAAAAAGTCTCTCCCAAGAAGAGGTTGAAGCGCTCTCTAAAAAATGGTCCAAAGGTGTCGCTCTCGTCGGATTACCGGTGGCCATCTTGATTCACACTGTGACGGCTTTGATCTTTGCCACACAGAGCTCACGAGGGTGGTGGAATACAGCAGTGTTGCCGCCGGACTTTGTTTCTGTGGCAGTCGCCTCCGGAACCGCTCTAGTCCTGGTAATTTCTCTGCTCGCCGTGGGAAAAGAAAAGTTTTATCAGCATGAAGAGGCCTTCCAAACCATGGCCCACATCATAGCGGGGGCATTGATTGTGCACTTCTTCTTCGTCGGGATTGACCTACTCGTCCATGGGTGGTCGGGGAACCCAGAAGCCAGAGAAATTCTCTCCCTTGTTTTTGGTCACTATGGGCTTCTTTACGCGACAGAGATACTGCTGCCTGCCTTTACCATGATTTTCTTCTTCACTAAAAGGGGAAAAGGCAGTTTCAGATCACTGATGATCGGAAGCCTTCTCCTCTTCATAGGGGTCTTCGCTCACCGTATGATGTTGATGTTCCCTGCCTTTAATGCTATTCCACTGACCTTAGCCATTCCAGGGGCGGGCATAGAAAGTTGGGCCTACCCCATAGCCTTAGGGCAGTTTCAAGAAGGCCTGCCTATTTTTGTCAGTACTTGGGACTATTCGCCGACCTTGGTGGAGTATGCCGTGGCACTCTTACCCTTCGGGCTGGTGCTCTTTGTTGTGACTGGGGCGTTGAGAACGTATGATTTTCTGCCACAAAAATCCGTGTTGGGTCATCACTATGTCAGTAAAACTGAGCAGGCTCAGGCTACTTCAGGACTTGCCCCTTCAGAAATTGTTTGATAGAAATCTTTATCCAACTCATAAGCTCCCTTTACAAAACAGTAAAGGGGGCTCATTGACTAAATGCATCTATTAGATAGCTTATACTCTATCCCTCAGAATAAATACGTTTTTCCCCTTGGAGGGCTTGTATTTTTTGTACATCTTGGGTCACTTCGATGGTGCCACGATAGGTTCCGTCAGCATCACGCAAGGCGAAATATTGAATATAGACATATTGTTCGTTCATGTGGATCCAGAACTCGGCTGAATCTCGTTTGCCACTTTTAAAATCACCAACTATTTTAGTGACAATATGAACACTATCCGGTGGATGACAGTCTTTTACGTTGCGTCCGATAATGGCCTTACTGCGTTGGAATATGCGTTCTCTGCCGTAAGAGAAGTAACGAACTAGATCTCTATCGTCAACAAACGTAATATCAACGGGGAGATGGTTGAAGATCAGGCTGATCTGCTCAAGTGTTAAGGCACCGGTCTCAAAGGGAAGGAGCGCTTGGAATCCGTTTTTTCCAGCGTGCTGATTTGTTGAAAAGGCCCCTGGATCAACGGGTGGCTCGGGTGGTGCGCTAGGAATCCAAGCATGATCAGGCTCCACTAAAGTATAGCCGATTTCACTACTCTGCTCGGCAACAGCGGCCCATTCCCCCTCAGTTAAAGTATCCATACTCATAGGAAACATGATGTTTTCCTCTTTGTAAATTAGATCCTCAATCGCTTGGAGGACAGGGAGCGCTGTGGCTTGGATGAGTTTAGTGAGGGAATTTATATCGACCTGTGGGTTGGATAGTCCTGGAGAGATTTGTTTAAGCTGGGCCCGTATGTCATCTTGAATAGCCCACATCACTTTGGGAGGACCACTTACCCCATGCTTTTCTAAATAGGCAAAGAGGATGTTCTCCTTGCGGCTAAAGTGCTTCTCAATCTCTAGTAATTGGTTATGTAAAGATTGCCAGTCCTTGAGTTTTGCAGCCAAGTTAAGGTCTGTATTATTTTGTAGAATCTCCTCAAGGATAGGGCGAATCCCTTGAACCACCTGTGTAATGGCCTGGTTTTCTTTGCGAAAGGTATGAACAGGGTGCCCCCCAAGTTCTTGGGACTTGGGTTGTTTGTCAAGACTGTCTTGAAATACGGAGACGTGGATATCACAGAGACTCTTTATTTCCTCAGCGGGTAACCCTTCTTGGATTAACTCTTGTTCCAGAGCAGCTATTTCCGTGGCACCTACATCGGATAAAAGCTCTCGGAACCTTTCTTTAAGTTCTTGAGGATTTTTGTTCTGGTGGATATCAAGAATAATCTGCTTTAAGGTCTCTCTGCGCTGTCTTTGATTGTCGATTAGTTCGCTCATAGTTGGTCTCCCTTCATTAAAACTTCAAGTTTATCCAAGCTTCAAGACCCTCACTGCAATAATGGAAGGGGCTTTGAAAACAAGGTGAATAGATATCCGACGGGCCGCAGTGTTCTTTTGGGTCATTACTCATGTCTCCTTCGACCGTCAAGTGTTTTCTTTCGGGAGGGGCTCGAAATACTCAGCCTACGCCGGTGGGTATCCTTGGAGATTATCTTACCCGGAATTTTATAAAACTTTGCAGAAAATTGCTTTTAAAAACAACTCAGGTTGTCAGTTTATTTTATGAGCTGCTTGTCTGGAGGTTACAGTGCCCATGGGGAATGGGCAAGTGGTTGAAGGAATCGGTTAGCGAAGGGCCGACAGGTTGATGCAGCTCTTCCAAGAGTATAGGACGAAACTGCTTGCCTCCCCCGACAGTGACGGAATCCAAATTCGTCACCGGTGGCGAATTTGATCAACACTGTTGCAGGAATATTCAGGAAAAATGTTGAATTCTAGGTGAAAGCAATTTATGCCAATTATTTAACATACGTAAACAGCCGCGTGTCGATGCGAACGTTGTTTGAGAATGAATTCATAATCATTTTGTCTAGCGAATTATTCGACTTATTATTAACAGAGTAAGTTCAACATCAGGTCACTACGGAACCACCGCGTTAGCGGTAGTGCTATCCTATTACCAGTGAAAGGTGAATACTGCAGATTAGGCAAAAAATGCGAAGTTACCCAGAATTTATTCAAGTGATGGGTATTTATATAATCCGACATATAAGCAAACCTGGATTTGAGAGGAGGATAATATGATTGAAATAGTATTCAGCGATAGTGCTTGTGGAAGTCTTAAAGTGGCACAGCACTATGGCGAGGGGAAATATCAAGGTGGGTGTATTGGTGTTATCGTTAGTCACACGGATGGAAGCAAGCCAACCAAAGAGGAAGTTGAAGTTGCTCAACAAGAAGCAGAAGAAAAGGCACGCTTGGCGTGGGAGAGCGCTACCCCTTTGAGTGGAAATACATCAGACATCTATGGATTCAATTTGGTGCTGAGCGTTGGAGATATTTCGGAGAATCAGCCCGGTATCAAGCGGAAACAGACATTGGAACACATATACAGCGTTTATCCGAATGACGAGGGGTGTCAGGCGGCTCAGGAAATACTTAAACGGGTAAATGAAGATCTGAAAAAGGTTCGGAAACGCGTAACATTGGGAGAATCCCTTCGAGTATGGTACAGCAATCAGCCTGATGAAATGTGTGGACTCTATTGGTTCATGGGGCAGTTGAATCAGTGGAAAGTGCATAGCAGACAGGTTTCTATTGTCAAGCTCCCAGAATGGGAAGCTGACGAAAAGGGAAATATCGTGCAGAAAAGCGGCTGGGGTGAAGTTGCTCCCGGAGAATGGCATCGGTATCTTGCCTTGCAAAAGCCTGTACTACAGGTATTTGAACAAAGCTGTGCATCTCATTGGCAGGAGCTTCAAAGGGAGAACGCACCTTTGCGGGCCACGCTGAATGGACAGTTGATCAGTGCACAGGAAACCCTCTATGATGGCTTTATCCTTCGTGAAATCGCAGCAGAAGGTGAGGAATTTCAGGAAGTAATGGTTATCGGGCGGGTGCTTGGTAAATATCAACTTGGAATTGGTGATTACTGGGTCGCATTCCGCATAGAAGAAATGATCCATGCCGGAAAACTTGAGGTTGTGTCTGCAGTTGCCGAAGGTATGCCAGTCTATCATCGAGTAAGGTTACGGTTGAGGTTAGGATGAGTAAGAAGTTTTGACAGAAAATAAAATCAAAGATGTTGCTTATATTATTAACGTATGTGTTATAATATTAGTATGATAGAAGTAAGAACTTAACGTATATGTTAATGGAGGGGTTAAGATGGTAAACAATATTGATATAGGTCAAAAGCTTCAAGATGTTAGAGATAAACTTGGTCTTACGCAAAAACAAGTTAGCGAATATATTGGCATAAATCCCACGCAGTTGAGTTACTACGAAAATGGCAAGCGTAAAATTGGATTGGCTGACTTGAACGGTCTTGCACAATTATATGGATATTCCGTAGAATATTTCGTAAAGGAAGATTTCACCAGAGATGAAAATGATATTTCTTTGGCTTTTAAAGCTGGAGAAATTAACGATGAAGATATGAAAGTTGTTTTATGGGCAAGGCAATTTATTAATAACTTGCATGATATGAAAATTAGAGCGGGGGGGATTTGATAGTGGCTAAGCGTAATAATTATGATTATGCCACCGTCATTAATAAGGCGCTAGATGCAAGGAACAGCTTAAGCTTAAGTTCGTATGAACAGGTCGATATTTTCAAAATTTTGAGAGATAAAGAAAATGTTTCGATAATACTAACAGAGATGAAAGGAGATATCTCAGGCTTTTTTTTAAGGAAAGAGGATATATGCGTTATAGTAATTAATAATAAAAATACTTTAGGACATCAAAGATTTGCAGCAGCACATGAATACTATCATTATAAATTTAATAGAGGCATGACTTATAAAATATGCCCTATATTAAAATATGATGACGAATATGAAGTGGAAAAAGAAGCTAATATATTTGCATCACACTTTTTGATGCCTGATGCTGCATTGGAATATTACTTGGGAAAAAGAGTTGTAAGAAGAGAATTGAATATAAGCGACTTGGTTTTTCTTGAAAATCATTTTATGATAAGTCATAAGTTCACTTTGAATAGGATAAGGGAGATAAATAAAAAACTAAATATCACAGATGAAGATTCATTAATCGAAATGGAAGCAGGAATAATTGGACAAGCTAAAAGGCTTGGATACTCTACAGATATTTACAAAACTACTTCAGGCAAAGGGCGAGAAATTTTTTCTAATTATGCAGAGCTTGCGAACGAGCTGCTTGAAGAGAAAAAAATATCATTTGGTAAATATGAACAAATCTTACTTGACGGAGGTTATGAATCCTCATTATTTGGATCGGATGAAGATAATGAGGAGGAAAATATGCTGTGAAATCTCCGATTGTTTTTGATAATGATTGTATATCATCTTTTCTATGGGTCAATAGAGTGGATATAAAGACTATTTTTCCAAGGTAGATTATTGTTCCAACTGTTGTTTGCAATGAAATTAGAAAAGTCAACTATATATATAGGATTTTGTATGACGAAGTTAATAAAAAAGAAATTGAAATTGTTGATTTAAGGATAGATAGTGAATCTTTTAATGAATACTTAAGATTGATTTCTCCTGAAAATCAAATGCAAATTGATCCAGGAGAAGCTGCTGCCATTGTATTAGCTAAGGAACTTAGCGGAACACTAGCAAGCAACAATTTGAAAGACATTTTACCTTATGTCAAAACTGAAGAGCCTCCATATATTTGTACGGATAACATTCTTTATACTTCTTTGAAGCAAGGCATTATTACTGAGCAAGAAGGTACAAGCATATGGATAGAAATGAAAAAAAAGAAAAGGGCTTTGCCTAGGTATGAGTTCTTAGAATCAGTAAGAAGGTTAGATAATAATCTACCAAGATAAAAATATTTATCATAACACTTATACTAAAGGGCATCTGCTGGATGAAGGTAGATGCTTTTAATATAGATTAAAACGAAAAAATGCATAGCGACCCACATTCCGCTGACATTCCGAGGAAAATAAATAGTTAATTTATTCCATTAAATCCTTAGGTTCCATACCCATTATCTTCAATAGCGTCATGCCCCTGAGTGTACTTGAGCTATCATCAAGATAACAAGTATATTCTTCATGTCCCATTTTAATAAAGTACATTCCCTCTAAAGCATACTGTAAGAAAGCAAAGGTAGGAGAATCCTGAAGCTTTGCCCCGTTATAGCCAATTTTGGGGAGTTCACCCGTCCATTCTTTGCGTCCTTTTCTCAATTTATATTGAATGAGCGCCCGTATTAACAAGGATACATTCAGTAGCATCATCAATGCTCTCACTCGATGAGGATGCTTTAAAAAGATAACTGAGGCAAGGCAGGGTTCCTTGTAGTATCTGAAATCAATCTCAACCACCATCTGATCCTTGTAATAGGCCACAATATCCTTATCGGTGGCTTCCTCAACAGGGACATTGGAGACCAGCACGAAACATTCTTCCGATTGTTTGAGTGTTTTAGCCTTTTCCTCATCAAGTCCTGCGATGCTGATATTGATTTTCCATGTGGATTTATATTCATTTGGAACTTGCACTTTCAACGAAGGTCTGCCCGGTCTGCGTTTTAGTATTTTTGTCTCTTCAAATACGCCCTGACATACATAGGCTAGCTTACTGTGTTTTTTGGTAAATCGTTCCCATTCCGCGACGGCATCCGCTTCACAGGCAAAGGTCTTTTTCGACACCTCTTCAATGGCTGTCTCCAGGATGTGGCGCTGTCGCTCTATTTTGTTGTCATATCGGGAATCCCCAGCTGAACTCTTTACCACGATGACTCGTAAATCCGTCTTCTCAAATTCTTCTTTAAACGGTTGTACGCTATAGTTGCAGGCTTTTTTGCTTTTGCCAAGGACTCCAATATCCTGCCATTGGTTATCCTTGTAGGCTTTTTCTACCATTCTATCAGTGTATCGAGTCAACAGAATATATGAGGGCAAATCATATGAAACTGCTAAAACAATGGAGAGATGAAGCCGTGCGCGAAGGCAAAACGGAATATATTAATAGTCAAGGAAAGTCATTCGATATTAGTCTTCAAACGTGCTTGAACTGTCATCATGACCCTGTATCAAGTACGTCTGATCAATTCTGTGTTTCATGCCATAATTATGCTGCTGTAAAGGCAAACTGTTGGAGTTGCCATTTGCAACCGGTTCATCCATCCTGATTCTTTTATAAATAGCAAGATCTAATGAATTCAGACCCGAATGTTAAAGCCCACATGGGACAAGATAATCTTGATAGAATGAACCAATTTATGACTCAATCTGGAGGAAACATGATGACCAACGGAAGTGGTGTTACAAGTTCTGGGAGTGCGATGATGAATTTCTAGAGTCATACTAAGTACAGGGAACCAATTTTATGAGTTTACCCATTGTGGTTGCTTTTTTTAAACTTAAGAATATAGGGTAGCCCCCTATACTATACTCAAAATGGTGGTGAGTGAATGAACGGGCTGGTCAAAGAAATAAAACACATGAAATCTCTGCGTCAGAGAACGGTTAGAAACTGGAGACACGGAGGTAGTGGACGAAGTACTAAAAACGGTGTTTCGCATGATGAGATAAACATCAGTAAACAATAAACATTGACACTCCCCATCGATAAATCTAGGGGATTCTTGGGAAAGACCGTCTATTGACAGTTTATTAACCAAGCTATCCTTGCATGTCCTGCAATTAGTTAGTTGCATCTCATACAGCTAACAATCTAAGTCCTTCTGCTAGTATGTTGTGCGAAGCATTAATATCTCTATCGTGCTCCGTCTGGCAATTAGGACACAACCATACTCTCAAATTTAGATCCTTAACGTCTCTATTTCGATATCCACAGCAAGAACAAAGTTGACTTGATGGAAATGACATGCCTATGACAACAATCGTTCTGCCATACCAAGTTGCCTTGTATTCTAGCATTGATCTAAACTTAGCCCACGAAACGTCGGCTATAGATTTCGCTAATTTGTGATTTTTAATCATATTCCCTACGCTTAAATCCTCTAAGGAAATAATTTGATTCTCACTAATTACCTTAGTGGATAGTTTCTGTAGGAAGTCATTCCGCCGATTAGCTATTTTCTCATGGAGTATAGCTACTTTGTTTCTCACTTTATGACGATTACTACCCCCTTTCTTCTTTCGGGAAAGGGACTTCTGAAGTCGTGATAAACGTAGTTCTTCCTGCCGATAGTGTTTAGGATTCGCTACTTTTTCTCCAGTGGATAATATGGCAAAGTCTTTAACACCTAAGTCAATTCCGACCATCTGCTTAACTTCAGGAAGGTGAACTATTGGAGTATCCACTAGGATCGATACAAAGTATTTTCTCGCTGGATTACGACGAATTGTAGCATTAATGATCTGCCCTGCAACCTCTCTCGACTTAGCAAATTTGACGAGACCAAGTTTAGGCAGCTGTATTGTGTTGCCAATTACCTTGATCGCTGTACCATTATTTTTACTGGTGTAGGATTGAACCGGATTCTTTTTAGACTTGAATCTAGGAAAGCCTAGTTTCTCTTTAAAAAATCTCTGATAGGCAAAGTCTAAGTCCTTTAGTGTCGCTTGAAGTGATGTCGAATCAATTTCTTTCAGCCAAGGAAGTTCTTTCTTGAGTTGTGTTAGGTTTAAGCAACACTGATTAAATCCAAGAGTTCGCTTTTCCTCTTCCCAAAACCACTTTCGTTCAGCCAAGAAGTGATTAAACACAAAGCGATTACAACCTATGGATTTAGCAATCAGAACTTCCTGTTCCTTATTGGGATACAGTCTAAATTTAAAGGCTTTATGCAACGATTGCTACCTCCTTTCAGAAACCTTCTGACTTTCGATATACTGCTTCACAATAGCTAACGGCGCACCACCAACGGTAGAAATAAAATAGGAATTAGTCCATAAGGTTGGCAATTTAGTGGTGAGTTCTTTGAATTCCTTTCTAAGTATTCTCGACGTTTTTCCTTTGATCGCTTTGATCACCTTATGAACCCCGAATTGAGGATCTACTTCAATTAGAAGATGCACGTGGTCAGGCATAATCTCCAGTTCTATTAGCTCAGACTGAAGTTCTTCGCATATCTCCCTTATCAACTCCTTTAAGCGAACTTCAATTTGACCGACCAAAACTTTCCTGCGGTATTTTGGACACCAAACCACATGGTACTTGCATGAGTAGACAATGTTGTTGTTAGATTTGTATTTTACTTCCATACTCAATATTATACTAAACGTATGTATATAATACAACAAAATGTTAGAATTGCCTTATATCCCCATAGTTGAAACTAGGAGCTTTACGGCAACAAGTTGTAAATATTCAAGGGTAACCATGTAAAAATTTATTAAATTCACAATTTGCAACTGTCATGAACACGAGGAAAAGGGAGACTTACTGACGTGTCTGAAAAATTGGTCTCTATTTTAGAGGTGTGTTTCCATTAAAAATACTCATGCCCTGTTGAAGGTTTTTCGTTAGATTTAGCGAATTATCTATCTGAGGTGATTTAATTTTGAAGACTCAATATCTTGTGATTCCAGTCACGGATGAAGAACGTAAACGGTTTAATCATGTATGTTTAAAATTGGGTATTACCATTGAGCAATTCTTTAACACTGCGCTTCGTGAAGGAGAATTGGAAATACTTAGCACTGAGGCATTTAGTCCTGGTGGTACGTTTTGGAATGAAGAACAATCGTTCAAGAAGGACTCTGAATAAGCACTACGATAGCCTACCTTGATCGAGGCTATTTGCATTATCTATTTCAAGAAGCGGCGGCACTAGCCACCGCTTCTTTGTTTTCGACTTTGTTGATTTTTTTCTTTACTATATCTGACTTTGTAATATAATAGTTTTGGTGCTCAAGCAAACTTATTATGCCCCTCATAATTGACAACTGCAAACTTGCGCTGTGCCAGAACGTCACGGAAAGGTGGTGAATATATGTCTGACCTGACGAAATCCGACTTAGAAAGCTTAGCCGAAAACCTTGAAAAACGTGCCAATGAGAATGAAAAGCCTGTTACTATGGTAAGCTTTAAAGATCTGTTTACACCTTCTTTTATGGCAAAGCACACTCAATTTGCTAATTTTAGCGAGCTGCTCGTCTGCGGAGAATTCAATGTGAACAGCTTAGAAGAATTTATGGCTCTTCTCGATGAGAAGTTTGATGCATTTGTAAAGCAAACTACTCAATTTCAAACTTGGGAAGAGATGCAATCAACAGCTGTTGCTGAGTATGTTAAGTCCTTAAACTAACCCTATACTGTTAGGCAAAAATATTAAGAAGCCATTACTGAAAGGTAATGGCTTCTTAATATTTTAACTATAAATTTTATGAACTTAAATTTAAGGCTAAATTCTAGTTTACTAGTTCAAATAATCCTTTTACAGCATTGTAAATAAAGACTTCTCCTGTTTCAATCGTATAGTACATACCTACAATATCAAGCTCTTTCTTGTTAAATTTTTCGACAATAAAGGGATATGTTAACAAATGCTTTATCTGTTCAACAATGTTCATCTGCTCTGTAAGCCATTCCCTCTTCATTTGATCATCTTTACTATCCAGCTCGTCTAATACCCTTGTCTTAACATTTTCAGCTAGCTCTAACCACTTCTTAACATTAGGAATATTATCAAGCACTGTATCTGGTAGATAAATAGATGCGCATCCGCCACAATTTGAGTGACCACAGACAATGATACTTTTTACTTTTAGCACCTGGACCGCATATTCTATGGCGGCAGTTGTTGCTGAAACCATTAAATCCTCGGGTACTTGATGATATTTAGGAATAATATTCGCGATATTTCTGACTACGAATAATTCTCCAGGTAGGGATTTGGTAATTAATTCAGGAACTACCCTTGAATCTGAACATGCAATAAATAAGGTATGGGGTTCCTGGCGATTCTTCAGTCTACAAAACAAATTTTTATGTTCTTCGTAATCTTGAGTTCGAAATTTAATGAGTCCTGCTAAGATACTCTCCATTTAGTAAACCTCCTATTCATCATCAATTAATGAATCGAAACACATGGGCGGCGCTCTATATTATAATTACATAGGTTTAATTTTCTACACCCTACATAGCAACTACAGAAAATGAGAGCTTTCTTATTATCTATAATTGAAGGTTATCATCATGAGCATAGAACGTCAATATGGCATCTATTAAATTTTAGTATGGTACAATAAGGTTGCATTGTATTTATATGTGATTTAATAAATACAACATTCTCAAGAAGGTGCAATATAAGCGACGTTTATGATATCACTCCAGATAATGTCTGAAAATTCAAATATATATATAATAAAAAAAGCTGCTTTTCATCATTAGATATTGCAATACACTTAATTAAATTTTTCTCAATTAGATATCTTTTAACCAAATCCTATAATCAAGTTCGAGATAGTTTCTTAAATCCTCTTCTGTAAGGGGGTCTTAAGATTGTGATATACTTAATAGGTATAATAACACTGAGACATAATCACTTAACCTCAATGAAAAAAGGTGTTATCTAATGAATATTATTACCTATCTTAACGACGTGGTTAGGCTCCGTTTTCCCGCCTTAACTCATGATAACTTTCGAATATATTGGCTTGGTCAATGCGTCTCCTTGATTGGTACCTGGATGCAAAACATCGGGCAGACCTGGCTTGTCTATTCTCTTACCGGCTCACCCTTACTTTTAGGGCTATTGGGAGCTACCCAATTTTTACCAATCACGTTCTTTTCTTTATTTGCTGGTGTAATTATTGACAACTATCCGAAGCGAACTATACTCCTATTGACACAGCTTATTTCGATGATTTTAGCCTTTACTCTCTCGTTACTGGTTTTCACACACACTGTGAAGTATGAATATATTCTACTGCTAGCCTTTATTTTAGGTTGTTGTAATACGATCGATCTACCTACTCGACAAGCCTTTACATTTGAAATGGCTGGCAAACACGATTTGCTGAGTGCGATCGCCTTGAATTCTGCAACGTTTAATCTGGCAAGAATCATTGGTCCGGCAATCGGCGCTTTAATTATGGCGTCTTTTGGCGCGGGTTGGTGCTTTTTCCTAAACGGAGTAAGCTATATAGCAGTCCTAATTAGCTTACTTAAGATCAAGGTGAGTCCTTATGTTAGAAAAAAAGCCTCTAACACCATGTTAAAGGAAATCAAGGACGGATTAAGCTATATCTCGCAAGAACCCTCTTTGCTTCGGACAATCCTCATGGTTCTAGTCATCGGTTTATTCGTCTTTAACTTTAATATCCTTCTTCCGGTATTCACAAAGGATGTGCTTCATCAAAGGGAACAGGTCTATGGTTTATTGATGTCAACTCTTGGGGTCGGATCATTATTAGGGGCTATAATGGTGTCCATGAAGAGTAAAATTGGTCCCCATTCTAAGATTCTTATTTTTAGTACTCTGATGGTCTCGATCATGTTTATTTTAATTAGCTTCACCAAAACATATTATTACACTGCAATTCTTTTGCTTTTAGCAGGCGTAGCTACTATATGGTTTACTACAAATGCCAACTCAACTCTGCAAATCACCTCCAAAGACGAGTATCGTGGTCGAGTAATGAGCGTCTATTCTTTAGTATTTGCTGGTTCAACCCCCATAGGAAATATGTTTGCTGGCTTTGTAGCTGGTAGGCTTGGCGCGGAAAATGCCTTTTTAATCAGTGGAATCTTAACAATGTCTTCGATTGGAATATTGACGTTGATATTTAAGTTAAGAAAGCAGGAACTGCCAGTATCAAAAGCCAGTCTGTAACTCTAAGCTCTTCTCTTCATAAATTAAAAGTACTTACTATATAGCCAATAAACTCCTGCAATCCCACCTGGGATAGCACACGCCAGCAGGTAGGCATAGATAGTTGGTTTGATTAGGTCCTTCCATACGCTATATTTAGTCATTCACGATCACCTCATAGATTATCTAGGTCCTGATAAAGAATCCTATGGAAAACCCGGCTCGTGCCCTGTTGTTGGTCACGAGCTGGGTTTTCGTTTAATCATTTAGTGTGGAATTGATCTTGGCTCCCTTCCATAATCTGCTTATTATGAAATACTTCATCCACCTCTAATGAAAGCATTCCTCCCTTAGCGTTTTTGCGCCCATCTTTGCCATACTTAGGTGTACTATCATCATTCACAACGCTCACTACCCCTGCAGGCTCCCAAGGCTGGCGGTTTAGTTGGGAAGCATGCTCCTTGTTATTTTCATTACTCATTACTTATTGCCTCCTCTATGTTAGTTTTAAGTCTCATTTGAGATTCCTTCCAACATTATAGATTTCCCTATAGAACTATTATTACTCGCATATATTGTAGATTGGGTTGGAAAACTTTTCTAACCATAGGTATCCAATCATGTTCTTTACGACATAATATTAAAGCTAAACTAATTTTTGATAGAGGACAGAGGCGATGTTATGAGTATTCAACAACTTTATACCAACCCGGACCCATTAATCCCCATGCAACCGTATACGGAATTGCTCTTCGTGGAGGATCAGCTACAGATCGTGCTCGAAAAAGCCGATGGCTTAATTAAAGAAACCTGCGTTAGCTTATTGCATTCTGGAGGCAAACGGATCCGCCCGCTCCTTACCCTTTATAGTGGTCTGTGTTTTGCTCCCTTAAATCCAGCGATGATCCAAGCAGCTGTTGCGGCAGAACTCATTCACATGGCTTCTTTGATTCATGACGATGTAATTGATGAATCTGCTACTCGACGTGGGAAGCCAACCGTAAATTCTTTATATGGAAACCATGCAGCAATACTTACCGGAGATTACCTCTTTGCTGAAGCCTTTAATATTCTAACGACTCACCGACTACTAAACAGTATGACTTACCTTGTCGAAGCAATTCAAGCCATGTGTCACGGAGAAGTTAATCAAGCGAATGATCAATTCTCAAGTCTAGCAGGAATACAACACTATTTTAATCGCATCGCCAATAAAACGGGCATTCTTTTGGCAGCTTGTTGTCAGTCCGGCGCCTACCTGGCTGGTGCTGATTCAGCAGAAATTGTCTTAATGAGAGACTACGGACTAAACCTTGGCTATGCCTATCAGATAACTGATGACATCCTGGATATTAGTGGAGATTCAAGTTCCCTAGGCAAACCGGTTGGAGCGGATATCATGAATGGAAACGTAACGCTTCCCTTGCTTTATCTTTTAGATAATCCTATCTATGGGAATTGGCTCAAAGAAATTCTGAGTACTCGTAAAGTATCTGCACAAGGCACTCAAAGTATTAAGGAAGCTCTTATTCGTACTGGATGTCTAGAACAGGCTCAGGCGACTGCTACCCAATGTATCGATCATGCTAAAGCTTGCCTTACTACAATCCCCTTAAGTCCCTATAAATCAACCTTAACTGAATTGGCCGATTCCATTTTAGGCCGTCAAACATAATTTTTGCTCGCTTATGCTTACAGAAATGCCCTCCAATGGTTGGATGAGTTATTCTAACCATTGGAGGGCTCTCTCTTGTTATGCCCAAGCTGCAGGTCTCCGTTCACTGCTTCAAGCCAAAGGGTTCCTTGCCTTATACTATAATGCCTTCCCTTTTCTTAAAAGACGGCATAACCCGAAGAGCAGATTTACTTCCCATCCACTATCCTTGATTAGTTGTTTACTTATGGACCGTATTTCTCTGTCGCTGCCTTTTTCATCAGACAGATACATGGCTAAGAGGCCTTGAACAACGATGCGGTGAAACTTTGGATACTCAAGCTTTTCCGCTTGAGTAAAGGAATTATTAACAAAGAGTTGCAGCCGCTCCTGGAGCATTTCGTTATGTTCATAATAAGCTACAAAATTCAATTGATTCGTCTCTTTATCTTCGCGCAGATCGATAAAATAGTCCATTAATATGTGAAGACCGCAAATCCATGGAAAGTAGGCTTGCTTTATTTCCTTTCCTTGGGTTACTGATAATTGCGGATCGAAAGCGGCAGCATATAGACAGAAAATCCCTAGGGTCGACCCTGATGCCGCAGCAAATTCCCAGGCTGTTATCTTCGAATCGCTCAATAAGTTTGGCCTGATCCAGGCTAACATTTTCGATTCTCGTTCTTCAATCGCTAAGTGTTTATAGGTCTGTAAGCACGAGTAAAGCTTAGCGAGGCCTATCCCTTCCTCTTGAACTATGTCATAGGAGGGAAGGCCTTTTAGGCTATTCTGACAGGTTGTAACCAACCGTACTAGATACCCTCCATCTTCTCGATAAGGATAATACTCGTAGTAATCTGATGGAGCTGCTTGTGGGTTTAAGGCTTCATGCATGGCTAAGTGCAGTTGAGCAAATGCTTTTTCATCTTGAATCTCAAGGCTGTCGACTAAATTATCAAGATAATCACTCATGGTTTGATAAGCAACAATGAATTGAATAGTGGCTTCCAAATCCACGCCAGGGTAAAGTGCATAAATACTTCCTCCTTGGCAATGAAATGCTTTGGTGCGGATACTCTCCGTTGCTTGCCTACTCAAGCGGGCATCAGGTAACTGAGCGGCTAAACGTTGCCAACCTTCAAGTTCATGTTTGACCAAGGGAAAAACCTTCGAGACATACTGATAAATCAACGTTACTGGACTAATGGTTCTATGGTTTAAATTAGGCATCCTTCAATCCCTTTCAAAAAACATCCATACATACTATATCCTCATTCCGGCAATTCTATATATGTTAAATAGACTGAAAGGAGAATTAGCATGAATAATTCAAAATCTGAGTTAACTGCGAAGAATTTAGCCATCTTAAACGACCAAATCGGGGCGGAGGCACTACTTGTGCATAAGTTTGCCCAAGCCGCACAATCGGTTCAAGACCAAGCAATAAGTTCACAACTATCAAACATTTCTGGGCAACATCGAAAGCATTATGATACCTTGCTTAATTATCTAAATTCACACCAATAATTTTGAAAGGAAGGGATTATATATGACAATGCAATCTATCTTAACGGAACAAGAAATTGTAACTGACCTGCTTACGTCCGAGAAACACCATACTTCCACGATAAATACTTTTATCACTGAATCAACCTGCTCTAATTTAAGGCAAAACCTTAAAGATATCCTCAATGAAGAACATAGTATTCATGAAAATATTTATAATTTGATGAATCAAAAAGGTTGGTATCCTACCAGTGATGCTCAAGCTCAAGACGTTCAAAAAGTTAAGGACAAGTTTAATTCGTTACAGGTTTGATAGTGAACTCGTTCAGCTAAAGCTAAACATCGAGACTTCGGTGGGGGACTCTACCCCCACCGAAGCAGAATAAGGAACTCCCACTTATAGAAGTGGGTGTCTCGGAATTGATTAAAAAGTATATCCTCTAATATAGTCTTAATACAAAGACGGAGCTAAATAGCTCCGTCTTTGTATATCTCTCACTTTTCTGATTTAACTTCTTTTATGTCTTCGGTTTTATCTCCCTCACTGGAAGATTTGAATTCTTTGATCCCTTTACCCAGTGCTTTTCCTAATTCCGGCAACTTTCCTGGTCCGAAAATTACTAAAGCAAGGACAAGAACAATACCTGCCGTCATAGGTGTAATTAATCCAAACGTTGTTAGCAAAATTGTCCACCTCCATCATTAACAACCAATTCCATAAAATAATGTATACTTTATAGAATTAGCAAATCTGTCTATGTTTATCCTATCGTATTGCAGGACAACACGCAACATCTTTTTAATGGAAACTTTCTAGATCTGACAAATGATACACATGTCTCTGAATAGGCTTATGATCATCTATTAACCTTTGTTTAGTAAAGGTGCTTACTTTCTTTTTCCTGGAAAAGTTGTTCATATCCAAGATACAATTTCCAGATGATTTCCCAAAGTTCGCCTTGTGCTTCAGTTACGTTTAATCCCAGGTCTTTGGCCTCCCGACGACCGATTGGATATCCATGCGAAAAGTATCCCTCAGTTAATGCTTGAGTTACTTTCTGAACTTGTTCTGGAAGATCTTTCAACATATAGCGTGATAATAAAGTTTCCGCATATTGCCGGGATGCCTTGATGGTTTTTTCATAGTCTCCAATGAGCAAAGGATCAAGCATGTTTAACAGTGGCGTCACAAGTAAAGCTGCCACTTCCAAATCAGCACAGTTGCTGATAGACCGTTTTAAATAATCCAGACAATGCCAAACCGCCTGAACCGGTATCAACACATCCTTATAAACTGGATGTTTGACAAGAGGATCAATCGGTCCAAGTTCGGAGATAGGTCCCATAACGACTTCATCTGCTCCAAGGACAAGCATTGAAGCCGCTGATTTTGCAACAAACGGAACTATCACAGCGAACTCTTCGCAAAACTCACGGATTAGCATGACAACCTTATAAGGAGTATCCACGGACCCTCCATAACTATGCAGAATTAGGTCAATTCTTTGAGTATGACCGATTTCCTCTAGTTGTTTATAGAGAGGGACTAAAATTGTGTCATCAAGTGGTGTATAAGAAAAATAGACTAAGACTTTGGAATCCCGCAATTCTTCTAATCGCTTAATATAAGCAAGCCGTTCCTCAGCTTCCAAACCGATTACCTCCCAGCCCCATCCTCACACACCATATTATTCCAATAATTCTTACATGGTGAGTACTGAGAGAACATATTTAATGTTTTATCCGGTGAACAGTTTCTGTATAGATCTTTGCAATTACCCCTGGGAAAATAACCTCTAAAATTGATCCTACATAAAACTAACCTCCTTGTTAACTTAGTATTAACAAGGAGGCCTACTTGACTTTAATGATTTGGCCCGGTTTTACTCAGGCTTTTTAGGTATCACGTCTTGAGTTAGTCCTGCTTGATCATGACAGCTCTGACAATATGACTCGCCACCAAGCCCTTTCTTTTCATGACAGGTATAACATTGTTTCCAAGGCTGTTGGTTGTTTAAGACAGCGTAGCCATGCCCTTTGGGTCCATGGATCCAGGTATCTTGTGGAATTGAGGCATGCGGATTTGAAGAATCCCTAGTCTGCGAAATATAAAGTATCGCTACCAAAGCTGCCAATAAGCTGAACGAGATAAGTGTTCTTATGATGCGTTTGCGTTCCATCTGGGTAAGCACCCCTTTTTAATCCACAGAGTCTTTCACTTCTTTGAGCAATCCTACACAATTCTAAAACATTACTAACTTGTTTTTATAAGAAAACATACAAATTCGAACATCGAACATCGAACATCGAGCTTCGAACCTCGAATTCGCTAGAGTGTTTTAAGCACTGTTCGGGCTTGTTCTAGTGTTTGGTCAATGTCCGATTCTGTATGTGCCGTGGATAAAAAGACGGCTTCAAATTGACTGGGGGCTAAGTAAATGCCATGTTCCAACATTCCGCGGAAGTACTTGGCAAAACCCTCGACATCTGATGTGCAGGCGCTAGCAAAATCCTTGACTGGAACGTCTGTAAAGAAAGGGGAAAACATGGCCCCGATGGTATTCACCCAAAGGGGAAGTCCGGCCTCTTGGGCGAGCTGTTTCAAACCTTCAGCCAGTCGGGTTGTTTTACTTGTTAAGGCTTCGTAGGTTCCCGGTTGTTGTAACAGCCTTAAGGTCGCTAATCCGGCGTTCATCGCTAACGGATTACCCGAAAGGGTTCCTGCTTGATAGATTGGGCCACTAGGAGAAATTTGTTCCATAAAACGGCGTTTCCCGCCGTAAGCTCCAACTGGGAGTCCGCCGCCGATCACTTTACCTAGGCAAGTTAAATCCGGATCAATCCCAAAATAGGCCTGTGCTCCACCATAACTAACCCTAAAACCAGTCATCACTTCGTCAAAGATCAGTAACGCTCCGTACTCTTTCGTTAATTGGCGAAGGCCTTGTAAGAATCCTTCTTCGGGTAAGACCACACCCATATTTCCTGTGACAGGTTCGAGAATCACAGCTGCGATCTCTTCCCCTTCACTCTGGAAAATCTCTTTTAACCCTTGAAGGTCATTAAAACGAGCGGAAATTGTGGTGGCCGCGATTTGAGCTGGTACTCCTGGTGAGGTTGGAACCCCAAAGGTCAGAGCTCCGCTTCCCGCCTTAATCAAGAGCTGGTCGGAGTGCCCATGATAACATCCTTCAAATTTGACGATTTTAGTTCTGCCTGTAACGCCACGTGCTAAACGCAAAGCACTCATCGTGGCTTCCGTTCCAGAGTTAACCATGCGTACCATCTCCATAGATGGAAAAGCCCTCAGAACTTCTTCAGATAATTCGCTTTCGACCTCGGTAGGAGCACCATAGCTCGTTCCTCGCTCTGCCACACGTTTGATGGCCTCTACCACCTTCGGGTGGGCATGCCCGACGATCAGCGGACCCCAAGACCCGACGAAGTCAAGATAACGATTGCCATCGATATCCCAAATATGTGCGCCTGCACCCCGGTCTATGAATACCGGATCACGCCCTACGGATTTAAAGGCCCTTACTGGTGAATTCACGCCCCCTGGAATAACCTTCTGGGCCCGTAGAAATGCTTGGTGGCTTTTTTCATCCACAAAACTCATGTGAATGTCCCCTTTCTAGTTCATCTCTTCTTCTAGAAAATATTGCATACTGCTCTTTTTTAATTCCGCTGTACTAAAAAGCATAGAATACGTCTTGACCCCGGTTGCCAGAGAAATCTTCCTCATAACTTCTCCGCAATCCTCAACAGTTCGTCCATGGATCATAGTAAAGAGGTTGTATGGCCAATCGGGCAAGGTTGGTCTTTGGTAGCAATGGCTAACTTCCTTGAAGCGTGCCATAATTTCACCAACCTCATCCGCCTGTTCAGGATTAACCTGCCAAACCCCCATGGCATTGGCCACGAAACCTGCTTTCTGATGTCGCAGCACAGCACCGAAACGGCGAGTAACTTCGGCATTTAATAGACGATTGGCACAAGCAATGACCTTTTCTACAGGCCACTGGAGGTTTTCAGCCAGGACAGTGAAGGGAGTCGGGGAATCTGGCAGATTCCCTTGGAGCACTCGAATCAGGGCGATGTCTTCGTTGGTTAAGTCATAAGGAGATACATTTTCTTTTTGTGCACTGCGTATATCAGCATCTCCGAAAACATCTATACCTTCTTCAGGCGACGATTCCTCGTCAGATAAGTCAAAATCAAAATTAACATTGATTTTGAACAATCGAATGGCTGGAAGGCTAAACACGTCAGGTACTCCAGAGACTTCGCGAATAGTTTGAAGTATACTTTCGGCGATAGCCTGAGAACGGGCGATGAGTGTAAACCAGACATTATACTCGTGGTTACGAATATAGTTGTGCGTCACTCCTGGAAGCCCCTCTAGGAATTTTGCCAAGATGGGAATCTTCTCTACTGGAACCTTCGCTGCACATAAGGTACTATAGTACCCTAAACTGCGAGAATCGAATACCCCACCTAAACGACGAATGATTCCTTCCTGCCGCAGACGTTGAATTCGTTTAAAAGCATCCTCCTCAGTCGTCCCTACCAATTCGCCAAGGATCTGGTAGGGATGAACGGCGATCGGGAAACGGTCTTGGATGGCATTCAACAAGGCACGATCCATTGAATCCATACTAAATCCCCTTCCTCCCGTGGTATAAGCACCACGGTTCCTCCGCCATGTAATCCCCTTCGTTATAGTACGCAGCTCTTGCCCGGCAACCACCACAGGCGCGCTTAAACCCGCAGGAACCGCAACCGCCTTTATAATCAAGTGTACGCAGAGTATTAAAAACTTCATGGTTACGCCAAATTTCATCAAAGGTTGTCTCTCGAACATCCCCTAACGGGATATTTAAATAAGCACAAGGTTGGACTTGACCTTTGGGTCCGATGATGCAATAGTGTGTTCCAGCTAAACAACCACGACTAAAGCGCATATCCACACCCATTTGTTTAGCGATCCGCATAAACTGTGGGGCACAGGTTGGCTTTAGTTCGATATCGACGGTTTGCTGCTTTTTCATAATTCGGGTTAGAATTTCCTCATAGGCCTCCGCCTTTAAGGTCTCTTCCTCAATCGAAACCGCTCGACCTGTGGGAACTAGGAAAAAGAAATGGTGGGCTACGGCACCCAATTCGACCGCAAAATCCGTAATTGCTTCCACTTCATGGGCATTCCAATCCATGATCGTCGTGTGAATTTGGAACGGGAGGCCAACTTCTTTACAAATTTTCATTCCTCGAACCGCACCATCCCACGCCCCGGGAAATTTGCGGAATTCATCATGTTTTTGCTTGTCTAGAGAGTCTAAGGAAATACCCATACCCATAGCACCAGCCTCTTTTAGTTGCTGAGCCAATTCTAGGGTTATTAGAGTGCCGTTCGTGCCAAAGACAGGGCGTAACCCCAGTGACGTTGCGTAAGCCACTAATTCTACGATATCCGTCCTCATCAGAGGCTCTCCGCCGCTAAAAATCATAATCTTAAAACCAGCTTTGGCAATTTGCTCAAGCAAGGTCTTTGCTTGGGCGGTATTGAGTTCGTCTTCTGCTTGGCATCCAGCATCACGGTAACAATGGTCACAATACATATTACAGGCATTCGTGGTATTCCAAGAAACGATCATACATTTCCCCCCTCCCTAAGCCAATTTGCAACGTCTAAGGCATGATAGGTAATCAACAAATCTGCTCCTGCACGCTTCATACTGATCAGAGCCTCCATGACAATACGTTTCTCGTCAATCCAGCCCTTCGCTGAGGCTGCTTTTACCATGGCGTATTCACCGCTGACATTATACGCAGCAACAGGCACTCCGCATTTCTCTTTGGTACGATAGATAATATCTCCATAAGCCATGGCGGGCTTTACAATAATCAGGTCGGCACCCTCTTCAATATCTAACTCCGTCTCCCGCATGGCCTCATTGCCATTGGCAGGATCCATCTGATAGGTTCGACGATCTCCAAACTGAGGGGTTGATCCTGCCGCTTCCCGAAAAGGTCCGTAAAAACCGGAGGCAAACTTCGCGGAATAAGCCATAATAGGAATATGAGAGAATCCTTCTTTATCTAACCCTTCCCTGATTGCAGCAACTCGCCCATCCATCATATCCGACGGGGCAACCATGTCTGCACCAGCCTGGGCATGGGAAAGAGCGGCCTGAGCAAGCAGGTTAAGGGTTGGATCGTTCAGGACCTGCCCATTTTCAATTAAGCCGCAATGCCCGTGATCCGTATATTCGCACAGGCAGACATCTGTAATCACGTAGAGTTCGGGGTAATGCTTTTTGGCTAAACGTACAGCCTCTTGAACAATCCCGTGTTCATGGTAAGCGCCTGACCCCACATCATCCTTGCTCTCTGGAATTCCGAAGAGCAAGACAGCTGGGATTCCTAGGTCCACAACCTCTTGAAGTGCTATCACGAATTCATCGAGTGAAAAGTTATAAACACCTGGCATGGAGGAAATCTCCACCTTTTTTTTCTCACCCGGCATAACAAACATAGGGTATATTAAGTCCTCAACTCTGACATGGTTTTCCCGTACCATGTTTCGAATGGTTTCATTGGCCCGTAAACGGCGGGGGCGCCTTTTAAGTTCCATGGTTTGAACCTCCTGTAGTTTAAATACTGTGGGGAGGAGGAAGTTTCTTGGCACGTTCGCACATCCTACGCCGATAGGTATTCCTTTATGGATCTCGGCTTCGGCGATACTCTCCACTGGAGACTATCGTGTTCCATTGCTATTCGCTTGTCGCTCAGGCTAAACCGCAAAACTTCTGGGCTTTCTGCATGTGAACAGTTGCGGTTCTTAACGCCTGATCGACTGCGCTCACTGACGCAATTCCACTAATCGTGCTCTCTAAGCCAAGAAACTTCCTCTGGCTCGGGTCGACGGGGAATTGGAACGACGCGGGATTCAGTGTGCAAGCTGGGAACGGTTCTTAACTTGCACCACTTACTTTCAAGTCCTCTCCTGAGGTAATTTTCATCTTATTTCAAGCCGATTTCTTCGTCCGTCAAGTAGCATGCTGGGTCGGATTCCCAGAAGTCTCCGGTGGTGGCTTCGGCACGGGTCCGGAAATTACCGTTACACATGTCGAGGTATTGACAAGCCGCGCAGCGTCCTTTGAGTAGGGCTTTACGGTCCTTCAGTCCTGATAAGATAGGATGGGTCACATCTGTCCAGATCTCTGCAATTTTGCGTTCGCGGACATTACCAAATGAGATATGCTGGGTGAACTGGTCAGGATGAACGTACCCCAGTGGGTCAACTTCGCCGAAGGCAATCCCTGAACGATTTCCACCGTTATAACCAATTAGATTCTTGATTCTTTCAGCCCTAGCTGGATCTTCTTTTAATGCTTGGATGTACATATATACTCCATCGCAATGGTTATCGACGGTAAGAATTTCTTTTTTCAGGCCGCGGGCTTCGAAGTCTCGAGTTCGGCGAATAATCGTATCCATCGCCTGACGGGATTCTTCCGGCGTCACATCTTCTGCAATCATTTGGTTCCCACGGCCCGAATAGACCAGATGGTAAAAGCAAACGCGATCAATATTCTCCTCTTCAATGAAGTCAAAGATCTTGTCTAGTTCTTTAATATTGTGATGATTAATTGTAAAACGAAGACCTACCCGTTGGTCCACGGCGACACAGTTTTGAATTCCTTGCATTGCCGCCTTAAAGGCACCTTCTTTTCCTCGGAACTTGTCATTAACATCTGCCAGCCCATCCAATGAGATCCCAACATAGGAGATTCCAATGTCTTTAATGCGCCGTGCTACTTCCGGTGTTATCAGCGTACCGTTGGTAGAGAGTGTTGCCCTAAGTCCTTTGGAAATTGTATACTCGGCAAGTTCGAAAAAGTCGGGACGGATTAAAGGCTCTCCTCCAGAGAAAAGTAGAACGGGAGATTTGAATTCAGCCAGGTCATCAATAAAGCGCTTAGCTTCTTCAGTGGTCATTTCTCCCTCGTATTTTTGAGCATCAGATTCCATATAACAATGAGCACATTTTAAGTTACAAGTCTTGGTCGAATTCCAAACGACAACTGGCCCAGAAAGATTGGTTGTACCGTTACGAGCACCGTGAGAGTCTTTGTTATAACGCAGAGAGTCTCCGAAATACTCTGTATCAAATAAAAGCTTTGTTACGCTGATCATGTTTTAGTTCCCTCCAGTAATGTTTCTACCAATCCACTGATAGTATAATGAGCTGCTTCCTTGAAAATAGTGAGACCTAGTTCTTGAGCAGTTGCACTTGTGATCGGTCCGATAGAATAGAGCGAAACATTGTCCAGTAAGGAGACATCTCCATCGATTAGGGTTAAAAAGTTACGCACTGTCGAAGAACTTGTAAAGGTGACTGAATGAATCGCTTTATCTCCTAGCAAGCTTTTTAACTCATCACGGTTTGCTCCGCCAATGACCGTCTTATAAACCGGCACATCCCAGACATCAGCACCCATGGCCTTGAGGGATTCTGGCAAAATTTCTCTTGCCTCTTCAGCCCTTGCCAGTAATACTCTTTGACCGGAGGATATACGGCCCGACAAACCTTCAACAATTTTCTCGGCGCGGAACTCTTCCGGTACATAAGCAGCACGTAGTCCTCTTTGTTCAATAGCCACTTTCGTAGCAGGACCGATGACAACGATTTCAAGGCCCACCAGATCCCGAACATCTCGTTCTTGCCGCTTAAGCTCGGCAAAAAAGGCTTCAACCCCGTTTACACTGGTAAAGATGAGCCATTGAAACTCTTTAAGATTGTCTAAGGCTTTTAGCAAAAACGAATTGTCCGAGGGAGGGGCAATTTCAATCATAGGAAATTCCCAAGCTTCTCCCCCCAAATCTTCAATCGCCCGAGATAGCTCGCTCGCCTGGTGGCGTGCCCGAGTCACAATGATCCGTTGTCCAAACAGTGGTTTCTTTTCAAACCACTGGAGTTTTTCCCGCAATGTTACGACTTCGCCGACAATAATGATCGAAGGGTTCGTAAAGCCCTGTTCTATAACTTCTGTTGCAATGGTATCAAGTTGCCCCACCAACGTACGTTGCTCTGGGCGAGTGCCCCATTGGATAATTCCCACTGGAGTCGTTGGCTTTTTGCCGTTTTCCATTAGTTTTTGAGAAATCATGGGGAGATTCTGCATGCCCATCAGAAAAACGAGGGTTCCGTGCGATTGTGCGAGGTGGTCCCAGTGAATGGTTGTTTCATTTTTGGTTGGATCTTCATGTCCTGTGATGACCGCAAATGAGGTTGTTAAATCTCGATGCGTTACTGGGATACCAGCGTAGGCCGGAACAGCAATCGCGGAAGTGATCCCCGGTACCACTTCAAATTCAATGCCTACCTTGAGTAACGCTTCTGCTTCCTCGCCTCCTCGACCAAAAACAAAAGGATCTCCACCTTTTAGGCGAGTCACTATTTTTCCTTCAAGGCCTTTATCGACAAGGACTTGATTAATTTCTTCTTGTCTAAGGGTGTGGCGATCTGGAGATTTCCCTACATAAATAAGTTCACAATCCGGGCGGGCTAACGTTAAAAGGCGCCGCGAAGCTAAGCGATCATAGACTAAGACATCTGCCTTAGCAATACATTCTGACCCTTTAAGGGTTATCAACTTCGGATCTCCCGGACCTGCTCCGACTAAAAATACATATCCCTTACTCAAACCGAACACTCCTATCCCAGCATGTTACATAACTTAGTTCATTATATAGTTAATTACAATATCTTTAAATAGCGATATTCCTGCTACAAAGGAATTCAAGAACAGCCCAAACTCACACCGTAAACTTGCACCAATCGTTCTCCCATTCCAAGCCCGGGACGCAGTGTCACACAAGCGCGACGTCTTTACGTAAGCAGAATAGCAAACTTCCGTTCAAGCGACCGACCCCAGACACGGGGCAGTGCATAGGGATGTGCACTGCCGCCAACCGAGCCAAGGTCCCCTCCCGCCATCACGGCATCTTGCCATCCATGGCGATGCTCTAATCTCGAACGTCCTGTTCGAGTCTTGGCTCCGGTGACACTAGACCATCCATGGTCGTCGGATGGCGAGTTTGGCACGATAGTCTCCAGTACGATAGTCTCCGGTGGAGAGTATCGCCGAAGCCGCTATCTCCAAACGATACCTACCGGCGTAGGATTATTATCGCCGTAGGCGGGTTCTTTTATATAATACTATCGCCGAAGGATGAACCCCGCTCCTTCATAGTAGGAGCTTGTACGGTTAGTTTGCTCTGCGTCGTAAGCACCGAGCGCTGTGTCACACAAGTCCAACTATCGAATTTCCGCAAGTATAGTTAAAGCCCCTTGGTCAACCAATCGATTGGCGACCTCTATGCCCACCGTTTCGGGGTCAATGCCTTTGGCTTCTGCTTTAATTAAGCGAACTCCATCTAAGCTCGCTACCATTCCTCTAAGAACGATTTGTCCCTCTACAACTTGAGCTAAGGCTCCAATAGGGACTTGACAACCGCCTTCAAGTTTGCGCATTAAAGCCCTTTCTGCACGAACTGCTTGTTCCGTGGCATTATGATTAAGTGGAGACAGTAACTCCTGAATCTCAGAGCGCCTCTCCACAATCTCAATCGCAACTGACCCTTGACCGACCGCTGAAAGCATCATTTCTTCCGGAAGAATTTGGGTGATTCGGTCTTCCCAGCCTAACCGTTTCACACCAGCCGCTGCTAGGACAATCCCATCCATCTCAGATTCCTGTAATTTCTCCCAACGGGTTTGGAGATTTCCACGCAGATCCATAAACTGAAGATCTGGACGAAAGTATTTGAGCTGAGCCTTGCGCCGTAAACTACTTGTCCCAATCATTGCCCCAAGGGGCAATTCCTCAAGAGGGATTCCATTCTTACTTAAAAATACGTCTCTCGGTTCCTCACGAACACAAAACGCGCTAATGGTTAACCCGTCTGGCAACTTGGTTGGCATATCCTTGAGGCTATGAACTGCCATGTCAAGTTCATCATTCAACAGTCCCTGTTCCAATTCCTTAGTAAATAATCCTTTGTCCCCAATTTTAGAAAGGGGAACATCCAATATCTTATCCCCTTTGGTTTTCATAGGAACGAGCTCAAATTGAAGCTCAGGGTAAAACTTTTCTAATTCGCTTTTAACCCAGTTGGCTTGCCACACCGCTAATTGACTGTCACGAGTTCCAATCCTGATGGTCTTCATTCTGCTTCTGCCCTCCCATGGTGCGCCTGTCCCAGATGTTGATGATGATGTGGTGTTTTAGCGGGTCGTTTTTCTTCTTCCTCAACATCCAAATCAAAAAGGTTTTGTAAGATTTCTGTATAGAGATGACCTTGGCTCGTCGAAGCATACTCTTTTAGATTTGTGATAGGCACGTGCAAGAGATGGTTGACGATAGAATTAGCCATAGATCGGATGATCTTTTCCTGTTTTGGTGTTAAACCACTTAGGCGTTCAAACGCACGCTCAAGTTGTAATTCTTTGATTTTCTGTCCTTTTTGCTGCAGTGCCACGATCGTCGGAACGACAAACAATGAATTATGCCATTTGAGGAAGTGTCCCATTTCTTCATCTATAATTTTCTCTGCATTAAGAGCCGCTATTTCACGCTCCTGATGATGGCGATCAATAACTCCTCGTAGGTCATCTATATCAAATAGTGTCACTAAGGGAATGTCTCCGACTTCCGGATGGATATCACGGGGTACCGCAATGTCAATCAGCAGCAGGGGACGTTCCTTTCGTTTAGTCATGACTTCTTGTATACGTTGAGGTAACAAGACAAAATGTTTAGCGGCTGTGGCAGAAATCACGATATCGACTTCTTCCAAATACTGATCCATATCGTCAAAACGTACGGCACGCCCAGAAATCTCTTGAGCCAGGTTGACAGCTTTTTCATAGGACCTATTAGAGACTAAAACAGTAGAGGCTCCCGCTGCAACAAGGTTTTTTGCAGTCAAAGTGCTCATCTCTCCAGCCCCCATGATTAAAATCCCCTTACCTTCGAGTTCTCCAAAATGTTGCTTGGCAAGCTCTACCGCTGTGTAACTGATCGAGACCGGGTGCTGGTCTATCAACGTTTCCGTTCGTATCCGTTTTCCAACAGCTAAGGCAGTCTGGAAGAATACATTAATTGCTTTATTCGTGACAGCCGCTTCATTAGCCTGTTCATAAGCACTGGCAACCTGTCCTATGATTTGAGTCTCTCCCCGGACCATTGAATCTAATCCGGAAGTAACTCGAAATAAGTGTCGTACAGCATCATATAAGGTGTGGACATATGAGTACTCGATAAAGTCCTTCTCCTCGATCCCATGTTGACTGGCCAAGAACTTTTTAATAGAAACAATTCCTAATTCGACCTCCGTCGTTGCTGCATAAATTTCTGTACGATTACAGGTGCTGAGTATTAGAACCCCTTCTAATCCAGGATAACTTTTAAGTTTCTTGAGGGCCTCTTTCATTTGAGAAGGATGAAAACTCATTCTTTCTCTAATTTCTACTGGTGCGCTGCGATGATTTAACCCAATAGCGACAGGAAACACGTTTCAATCACTCCTTCCGCCTCGGTTAATCGCTGAGCTTTAATGAGTTTCCTCACTTCTCCGTCCGTAGCGCGATCCCAAAATATACTTCTCTTTTCTGGTGGCAAGTCCTTCTTGGCTTTAGTTCGCCAACTTTTAAGCAAGGTGAGATAGTCTGCCATCTCATTGCCATACAACGCTTCCAACTCACTACGAACTTGCCGTGCAACGATAGGGCTGCTTCCCCCTGTCGAAACTGCAATTTTCAGATCTCCCCGTTCCATAATAGAAGGAACAATGAAGCTGCATTTTTCAGGTTCATCCACGACATTGACTGGCCGAAAATGAGCTTTAGCATCATAGGACACTTGAGCATTAACTTCCTCTATTTCAGTGCATGAAAAGACAAGCATTGCGTCTTGAATATCTTCAGTGGAATATTCCTTTTCTACCCAAAAACATGTTTTCTCATCGATCAGTTCCCTAAGCTCCGGAACAAGACGTGGGGAGACAATTCTCACCAAGGCCCCATGATGCAAAAGGGTTTGAACTTTGCGTAAAGCTATATTCCCTCCTCCGACGACTAAAACAGACAGGGCCTTTAAATTAATAAATATTGGATAATATTGCGACATAAACTAAGTCACCTTCTCTACTTTTCTCCCTATTTCAATTCGTTCTATTATGACATTTTCCCTGCCGAATACCTAAAACATTTTAAAAGATGGAAATTAATGTTCCGTAAGCAGGTAAATAATCTCTACGAAGCATATGAATGAAGTCCTGATAAGAAGTAGTTGACCCCAAAGAAAGTAAACAACACAGCAGCAAAGCCAAAGATCGCCAACCAGGCTGCCCTTTTTCCTTTCCATCCGTACATCAACCGAGCATGCAAGTATGCTGCATAAATGATCCAGGTAATCAAAGACCAGGTCTCTTTAGGGTCCCATGACCAATAAGTGCCCCAAGCATAATTTGCCCAGATTGCGCCCGTAATAATGCAGAGGGTCAAAAGCGGAAAGGCAAATGCGATGACTTTATACTCAAGCTCATCTAGTTTATCTAAGGCTGGAAAACGCGAGACAATTCCCCGAGAATTAGACATTTTATGGGTGCCTTCATTACTCAGTTTCATTAGATACATAATGCCTAACCCGAAGGATAGGGCAAAAGCGCCGTAGGAAAAGATTGCCGTTACTACGTGAAAGGTAAGCCACTGGCTCTTAAGTGCCGGAGGAATCGTTTGTGCAACTCGTTCCTCTGGCCCCATCGTCATAATAATAAACATCAATAGTAAGAAAGCAATGGGCATGACAAATGCGCCAAGGGCCCTTATTTTATAGCGATACTCAGCATACAGATAGACAACTAATATCCCCCAAACGAAGGTCAAAAGAAATTCATAGCCATTGGTAAGTGGCGGATTCCCCGAAATGACCATTCTGAGGATAATGGCAATGCTGGAGGCGATTATGGCAACAATAACAAGGTAGGTTGCAAGTTGTCCTATGAGTTCTTTTTTGACGCCGCCTAACCAAATGAAGTATGACAGCGTACATAAGATGATAGACATAAGCAAAATATAAAACATGGCGATTTCAAGGCTTTCTAACATTATTTATCCTCCTTGTCATTTTCATTTGTTTTTAGCGGTTTCGAGATAGAACTTGCAAATTGTTCTAAAATTTCGTGGTTACTAGCTACCATTTTTCCTGATAACACACCCACGGTTAGGGTTCCTTGTTTCTCGTTTACTGATTGTAGTATTCCAGAAATCACAATGGGCTGCCAGTAAAAAGCGAGTAATAATCCAGCAAGTAACAATCCGCATCCCAACCATATAAGAGCAACACCGGGATCCTTCTTGACTTGTAACCCAGTAAATCCAGCTAAGTCATTAAAGGTTAAATGATAGGTTCCCTGAACATCGATCGATTGCCCTTTCGTGAGTTGTCCGGTCTGGACCGGTTTCTCCTCGTTACCTTTGTATATTTGGTAAAGAACGTCGACTTTCTTTGAAGAAACCGACTTAATCGCTGTTACGAGATAAAGCTCAGTCCCTGGAGCCTGAAAGTAACTTTGTCCCTGATCACGTAAGACAACCGGAATCTTTTGCCCTTTCATTTCCACTGTAAAACTAGCGCCGTTGGCAAAACTGGCTTGATAAAAGGTAACTCCCTTATACTTAAACGGGTCATTCACTGACAATGTCTTTCTCGCTACTTCTTTTCCGTTTTCTAAAATACTCATGTCTGTATACCAATTATCCCGTTCACCACTGGGCAAAAATCGATCCTCTGCAGAATTTATACGCACACTAAAGGTTTCGGAAACCTTACCTTTGGAGATCTCAATTCGTTGAATCGGAATGGTATTTCCAGACCCCTCCATAAAGAATCCTTTAAATCCTAAAAGAGATCCTATTAAAGCACCAATGACTAAAACTACAAAGGAAAGATGGGTGATCAAGGATCCCCAGCTACCCAAGCGGCGTTTTATGGCAATAAAACTCCAATAATCTGACTGGTCGCTAACTGTAGAATAATACCCATTTCGCTTCAAAACCTCTTGGACGGATTCTTTAAGTTGCGCAGACTCTCCCTTAACCGCAAGTTTGATTTTTTGTGGTACCTGCGCAAGAGTAGTCGGCGGTTTTAGCTTAAACGTCCGATGATAAATACCCTTAAGCCGCTGCAAACTGCACACAATGAGATTGATACACAATAGACCCAGCAACAAGCGAAACCAAACTGCGCTATAAAGATGTGTTAATCCCATCATTTTCCACAAGCCACCCACAGCTTTAGCTTCCTCGGGGTTTA
>NZ_JUEE01000005.1:0-10111 GCF_000802135.1 Desulfosporosinus sp. BICA1-9 | reverse complement strand
CAGGGCCAACCATATCGCCTTCCTCTGTGAAAACCTGGATAAAACCATTAAGGAAGTAAAGCATGAGCTGCTCCAAATCGCCCCCAATGACAAGGAGACGTATATCACTTATAAGAATAAAGTTTACGATCTTTTGAATGTGTGGCTTAAGGATGAGACGTGGAGCAGGCAAGCTCGTCCTGGCGGAGATACGCAGTAAGGAATGGTGGATGATGAAGAGGAAATATGTTTTCCCGGCCATTATTGAGCGGGATAAAATAAGCGGCAAATATACGGTTGTTTTCCCGGACCTGCCGGGCTGCGCCATCGAAGGGGAGAATTTTATCCAGGCTTATTACTGGGCCGGGCCCAGGCTGGGGTTTCATTTATATAATGGACAGAGAGCATGAGCACATCCCCGAAGCTTCGGATACTTCAGGCTGGGAAATTGCGGCGGACGCTGTTGTTGTTTCGGTAGCGGCCGATCTGCAGGAGTACCGGCGCATGTACGGTCCCAAATTCGCCAGAAAAGCCATCGGGTTTCCCAGCTGGCTCTTCCAATTGGGGAAAAAAGGCAGGCCGATTTCTGCGCAGGACATGCGGGAGGTATTGAGGGAGAAGCTGGGGATTGACATGCTGCCTGAAACCACTCATGATTTATCTGAAGTGTTCGGGAATGAAGAGACGAAGAAAGAGGTGTCTAAAGAACTGGATGCAGTTCAAAAGGCGCCTCCTTTGATTCCGAGCCCATCACACAGCTTTTTTGTATTTTGCAATTAATTGATTATCTCCTTCTAAGTTGGTAAAACTAGTCATAATACTTATTGAATAGCCAGTTAGAAGGTGGTAAGATATGGACAAGAAGATCGGTCGCGATCAAGATGTTGGTCGTGACGAAGATGTAATTAATGGCAATAATGATAGTACTAATAGTAGAGCCTCAGAGGAGGGAAATAATATGTCGGCATTAGCTGAAAAAAAAGAAAATACTTATAAAGGTTTGACTTTATCTGAGAAAAAACTAAAAGAGATAACTATAAGCCCCAAAATTAAAAATGGTAAAGTACAGTTAGACAAAAATGATCCTGCACATCGTTATATATATGAGGATTGATAGATAAAGAATGAACTTTAAAATTGGAGATATTTTTTGGTTAGATGTTGAATTTGAAGATGATCCAGAGGGCAGCAAAAGAAGACCAGCAATAATTATTGGTGGTACAGCAGACGAACTATTTATTTTAGTATCAACTACTTCTCAACCTCCAAGTGATCCTCCCTCCTATTACGATCAATTCAAGATCCCAATTTTAAATTGGCGCAATAATGGCACTTCACATCATGGGTAAAAGGTTTATTTTTATTAAGATATCCTAATGAATATCTTATGAGTGTAGTTAAGCCTGACGATTATATTATGAAAATGGATGAAAATACTTTTAATTACTTAGTAAATGAACTTGAGTTAATACATGGAAGAAAAGACTCAGACCTCCACAGCGGGGTCTTTTCATTTGCTATTATCTAATATCGGGCAAATTCGGAAGACGTATATCTTTGATTCCTGATTTAGAAATTGCCTCTTTGCTGAGTTCTTTGACCTCAGTTGAGATATTATGTCGAATTTATACTGGCAATTTAGCGACTTATTTCTATCCCCGAGCGGAGAAAAAATCATTTCCCATGATAAAAAGGAATTCAACTTCTCGTCTACAGCCACCCAACCTTTCCAGGCTAAATGCCAAGGATCATTTAAAAAGTACAGTTCATTTTCGTGTGAAGTACCCGTAAAGCGTGGGAGATGCGGAGGGGGGTCGAAAAGGTCGTTGGTTGTGGTATCTATAACCTTAATGTCCCGTATTCCGGTCAGCGCGCCGCTGGACGTAAGGAATAGATCACTGGCAATAATCGAGTCCATCACGGCCATAACCTCAGCCTGCTGCAGGTCTACCCTCGGATTGGGGATTGTAATCGCAAACGTTTTGCCGCCGGCGGTTGTGAAAGTTAACCGCATGGACAAGTCGCTTGAATTTCGGCTTGTCCGTATAGTCTATGATTTTGCTTGTCCGAAGGTTATTATTTGCGGACCGCTTTTTTTGATTTTATACTTAGCCAGATGGAGAGCAATAAGTAGAACCCCTGGTTATCAAGTTGTCGCTGCCAGTTATGCTAGGTTTTGTGCTTGGGAAGTTAAGAAATAGATCGCGTAAGTATCCGCAGCGGAAAAGGTTATAATCCCAGCAGGGTCACAGCCATAGCTTTTGCCATCGCTATCGAGCCTTGTTTGCTTTCGACCAAGTTCTGATCGGAGGCTAATTGTCGTTCTGAAAGCGACCCATTAGCCTCCTAACTTTGTTATCCTTTAACCATCAAGGAAGAAAAGGGGATAACAATATGACAACAAACATAACAGAATTGGTATTTATCCGGGATAAGAGCGGTTCTATGTCAGAAAATTAGTTCCAATCAAATTTATGTGTACAGAAAAGGATCCAATTGATTGTCATAGAAGTATTTTAGTCGGTAGAGCTTTCGATGATGAGAAGTTTGACGTTTCTAATATACATGAAGATGGAAGTGCTGAGACCCAGGAGGAACTAATCGAAAGACAAAATCTTATAAAAAATAGACAACAAGATTATAAGACTTTTATTATGGTATATTATAGGAAAAGGGTTTATACAGATTGCACTTGAACGGCTAAGGTTCATGTGAAGGCTAAAGTAATATAAGGGTGGCATTATGACCTTTGAAGAACTGCTTGAAAAGTATCAAGCGTTGTTGCTCGAGAACGGCAATCTAAAAGAAGAAATAACAAATTTACAAACTAAGCTCGGTGTTTCAGAACATCGGGCTATTCTCGATGGACGCTCTGATAATGTGTTTGTGGATAGCTTATTTCCGACACCTGATACATATACAGAAGTATCCAATCATGTATCAGAAGGCAATACTTTGCAATCAAACATAAACAGCATGTCAGATCCCAAGGACAAAATCGAGTTATTTATGTCACTCTTTAAAGGCCGGGATGATGTTTTTGCTAAACGATGGGAAAACAAAAAGAAGGGGACGAGTGGATATTCGCAGTGCTGTTTGAATGAATGGAAAACTGAACTGTGCAGAAAACCAAAGGTAAAATGCACCGCTTGCTCCAATAAGGCCTATGCCCGTTTGGACGAAAAGGCTATTGGCGATCATTTACGAGGGCGTGGTAATTTAGTTGCGGGAATATATCCGCTGTGCCTTGATGATACGTGTCACTTTTTAGCGATTGACTTTGACGATGGAGAGTGGCAGAAGGATATTTCACAGCTTAGAGAAGTATGTTCAGAATTTGATTTTCCAATAGCCATTGAACGCTCGAGGTCAGGAAATGGAGCCCATGCTTGGATTTTCTTTGAAAGCCCTATTGCCGCTACTTTAGCAAGGAAACTCGGAAGCGCACTCCTTACCTACGCCATGAACAAAAGACATGAGATTACCTTTAAATCTTATGACAGGTTTTTTCCTAATCAGGACACTATGCCAATGGGCGGCTTTGGGAATTTAATTGCCTTGCCCTTGCAAAAAGCTGCAAGGAGTCATAATAACAGCGTTTTTATCGATGACAATTTTGAGCCTTTTAAGGATCAATGGGAATTCATGACCACCCTACGAAAGCTCTCTGAAGATGACGTCGAAAGTCTTATATCGAAACTTTGCACTGGAAATGAACTTGGCATTTTGAAAAAAGATGATCAAGAAGAACCACAAAAGCCCTGGGATATAAACATAATCAAACTATCAATGAATGATTTTCCTCAATCAATAACAATAGTCAAAGCAAATATGCTGTTTATCCCGAAAACGGGCATTTCTCAAAGAGCGCTAAACCATTTAAAACGGTTGGCAGCTTTCAAAAATCCAGAGTTTTATAAGGCTCAGGCCATGCGGCTGCCCATCTTTGAAATACCTAGAATAATATCATGTTCTGACGAAACAGAAGACTATCTCTGTCTGCCAAGAGGGTGTGAAGCCGACTTAAAGTCTTTTTTCGCAGAACTAAAGATTGAACCTGAATTTATAGATGAAACCAACCCTGGCAGGAGCATCGAGGTAGAATTTAACGGTAGTTTGAGGGACGAACAACCACAGGCACTTTTTCAATTGCTCAAACAGGATATAGGAGTACTCTCTGGAACAACCGCTTTTGGGAAAACTGTGGTTGCCATAAATCTGATTGCTGAGAGAAAAGTTAATACGCTGATTATCGTGGATAAAGTAAATTTGGTAACCCAATGGAAAAGAAGATTAACAGAATTCTTGACTATAAATGAAGCCCTTCCAGACATGTTCGAAATCAAAAAGAAAGGAAGAAAAAAGGCAAATAGCACGATAGGGCAATTGGGAGCGGGCAAGAATAATTTGAATGGAATAATAGATATAGCTGTCATGCAATCCTTGAATAAAATGGGTGACGTGAACGATTGTGTTAAAAATTATGGCATGATTATTGTAGATGAGTGTCATCATATATCAGCTTTTAGCTTTGAGAAAGTACTTAAAAGTTCAAATGCAAAATATGTATACGGATTAACTGCGACACCTGTACGAAAAGATGGACATCATCCGATCATATTTATGCAATGTGGTTCCATACGATACAAGGATGATGCCAAAAAACAGGCAGCAAAAAGGCCCTTTGAGCATTATGTCATTCCAAGGTTTACGTCGCTTAGAGTCCCTCTGGATAAGAATGAAAAGGATGTATCGATTCAAGAACTGTACTCCGAAATTGTCGTCAATGAATTTAGGAATCAGCTTATCGTAGATGATATCGCTCGAAGCTTTGAAAGTGGCAGAAACTGTCTTGTTTTAACTGAGAGAACGGCGCATGTCGAATTGCTTTTAAAGAAACTGCGTGAAAGAATTCCTGAAGTGATCTCTTTAACGGGTGGAATGGGAGTAAAACAAACTAGGGAGATAATGACACAAATATCAGAGACACCTGCTGACAAGCAATTAACAATTGTTGCCACTGGAAAATACATTGGAGAGGGCTTTGACGAACCACGCCTTGACACGTTATTTTTAGTGATGCCAATATCCTGGAAAGGCACCTTGCAACAATATGCAGGAAGGCTTCACAGACTCTTTGCAAACAAAAATGAAGTGCAAATCTACGACTATGTGGATATCCATGTAAGGATGCTTGAACGGATGTACCATAAACGGCTAAACGGATATGCCACGATTGGTTATAAAGCAAAAGGGAAAAGTAGTACATCAGAGTCAATCAATGTGATTTTTGACAAGAGCAATTTTTTATCGGTCTATACTAATGATATTATCAATGCTGCAAGAGAAATTCTGATAGTTAGCCCTTTTGTTACCAAGAGACGTACTCTACAAATGATGCAGCATCTGAAGGTTGCCTTAGAAAATAAGGTGAGAGTTATCGTCATAACCCGGTCACTTGGAGATTTCAAGGACAAGAATACGAGTGCGTTACAGGGTGCGCTGGATCTATTGAAGGTTGCTGGAGTAAGCTTAGTTTTCAAATCGAATATTCACCAAAAATATGCACTCATAGACCAACGAATCGTGTGGTATGGGAGTATCAATCTTTTGAGTTTTGGTAGTGCTGAAGAAAGTATCATGCGACTGGATAGCCCAAACATTGCTAATGAATTAGTGATGAGCATGGACAAATAATACAGCCGGGAAACACAAAGTTTCCCGGCTATATTATTCTTAATGGATCTTCAATTTATCTAGAATTGTATTTAGCAAAGATGAATGATGAAAACATATTAATTAGTATCATCAAAATTGCTCCTCGTGGAGAAGTTTAGAAGAGATTATAAGAGACCTGAAGAGGTCTTTTATCATCGCGCGGCGAGAAGACTCCCATCCTCTATAGGTGGTGAGATGAATCGCCGCCCCAAAATATTACCAGAACACCCGTTCCAAAACTGTTCTTCCTATGGTAAAATAAGGGTATAGAATATTGGAGGGGGTGTTCAAAATAATCCGAGTCTTAAAGACAAAATTCCTGACTACTAAAGACAACATTGACCGTCTCTTTGCCTGTAATCGCACATCTGCTAATGTTTGGAATGATTGTCTAGGATTGGCCAAAGAGCATTTTCAAAAAACCGATAGCTGGATTGACCGAGGGACGTTGCATTTAGCTACCAAAGGTCAATACCCAATCCACAGTCAGTCCATACAGGCGGTATACGAAAAATACATCGATGCTAGAGAAAATGCCCATAAAGCGAGATCATTGGGATTCACCCAAATTCGGTATCCGTACAAAGAAAAAAAGCATTTCAATACTAAATGGAAAAAAGACGGGTTTCGGGTTGGTGAAAACGGAAAAATCGAGTTAAGTTTGGGGCTTTTCAGTGGTAAACGTCAAAAACCTATAGTGGTTCGGGTAAAGGATTTGCCCTCTGGCAAAATTGCCTATAGACAGTCGAACCCGAGTATAAAATACTTCGATTTATTAGTTGAAAGACAAAAGATAATGTAGATCGAATTAACTCGATCTACATTATTTTGAGATTAATTATTTTTGATTTGTTTATCACTGAATGCCAAGTTGGTCTTTTAAAGCGCTTTGTAGGACTTGGGAAAAGTTTATCCCAGCTTTCTCAGCTTGAACGTTCAGCCAACTTGGAATCGTCAAATTTTTTCTGATCGTACGATTATCGTTTGCCCTGCGGTATGCGTCGAAATCAATATCTACCAAGGTAACAAGCTCATTGGCTTCGCATACAGGGTGCAGAGTAGATGGTGATGGAATAGACCGGCCCATATCCTCTTCACAGATTCCCCAAAGTCCAATCGCGTCGCGGGCCATTTCGATGGCGTTAGCTACATCGATACCCTCGGTGTTAATATGCAAATCAGGGACAAAGACAACATAGCCTACGTCTGCCGGAGTTAAAACAACAGGATATACTTTTTTCATCAAAAAACACCTCCATATTTTCAAAGCGTTTAGGGGCTTAGTTTAGCCCCTGTCGCTTGATGATAGCTTTTGCTAGCTTTTCATCAACTTCTCTATGGCGAGGAATCGGTTCACTGTATATTCCGTTGGTGTACAAATCATGGTTTGCACCGTTTCTCAATAACCACCAACCATTATCAGTTAACTTTTTTATTAAGTCTTTCCGCTTCATTTCCTCACCCCTTAGTTATATTGTACGCATTTAATACGTATAAATCAAGCGTTTTAAAACTAATCCTCTCGATTACGAGGGGATTAGTTTTGGGATTTTCCATGATTAATCCTTACGTACCATTTGAATAACTCTGCAAAGTTTATTAAATTGAATTAGATACCATTTAGAACATAATCAGGAGATATGTTTCCGTGGACTGGGCACGTGGAGACAATAATAGTGCTATATCGGGGTTGAGTGAAAGCCTTGGTATCAGCGGCTTTGATAAGACATATAGTCTTTTTAAAGTATGTGGCGTAAAGGGGAATATATTTTGATTTTGTGTTGCCGGATCCAGGACGGTTTGGCTTTTTGTTTTTATGGCAATTTTTTAGGAAGATGAAGGAAAGAATGGAAATAGTTCTCGTAATCAAGTACATGAATGACTGACTTGATAATATAATCCCTCGGTTCATATTCGGTGTGGAAATAGGTATGTTCAATATCAACGCTTGCATTTAGGAAAATCTTTTTATTTATTCCGTCAAATGCTATTGACAGAAATTCATTTAGTGCTATTATTATGAATATAAGGAAATGGAAGGTAACCTTGCTTACGAGGTTTATAGTGACGATACATAGTCACTTAATTTCTAAAATTTATTATTAGATTAGAATCGGCTTTGTGCCGGTTTTCTTTATTCCTGCTCCGATTTCTCCCTCAAAAGTGGAAGGAGAATCAGAATCAGTCTTTCAGTCCCAAATAAGGAACAAGAGCAACCCAGACCTAATAAGGTGGACGGTTGCTCTTGTTTTTTATTTCGGGTTGAAACTGAAAAGATAAACTGTCAACCCGATTGTCTTGCTATGGTGAGGCAAGATGCTCAAGCATTTCCTAAATGAACAGCCAAAATCAAATGGAAAGAAGGGTTAAGTATGTTATTCTTTGTTAAAAGCGAATTGACACAATTGCCTCCGTTCCCACCTCAACAGGTCAAAGAAATTATGGTACAAGGGTGGGAAAAAGTTATAAACTATCAGAAACAGGGGAAGATTTTGGCACAAGGGATGATTGCCGGTAGAAAAGGTGGTTGTGTTATTTGGGATGTTGAGTCCGTCGAGGAACTCCATACATTAATATCCCAATCTCCTATATTTCCTTTTCTTGAGACAGAGATTACTCCCTTAATCAGTATTGAAAATGCTCTGAAGTCCGTTAAATTTGATTTGGAAGCAAAACAAACCCTCAAAAAATAATTAGATTATGCCTCACCATAACATTATCTCGATTTAAGGCCCCTGACGAGGGGCCTATTCTTTTTGTATTTTAATTTTCTTTGTGTCACCAGAAGAGTTTAATAGCCTCACGTTCTTTTAACATCTTTTCAGAGGCTATTAAGCATCTTCAACGAGAAATTGACATAACGCGGGGAAGGCATCCTATTCCTGAAGATGGGATTAAGGCTTTACAAAATCTTAATGTACTCTTCAAAATAACGCTATCTCAATTGGTGTCTGCTAGAATATCTGAGAATCCAATGTTTCGTAGGTATCAATCAAAGTCAAGCTTAGAGCAAACAGCCGATATCATTGATAAGATTTTAGATAAGGACAATTATACTTCTTGGATTGGAGTTGGAACCAAAAAAAATTAAGGATTCCCATTAAATTTATAGTTGCATATTGCAACTATAAATAATATACTACAACTAAGAGGAGGGATGTTATGGAAAGGCTTGAAGTCGAGAGATTAAGTGATTTGTTGAATGACCTAATTCGTAGCCTAGGTCTTTTACAGAAGGAAGGGGCTCAGTGCTGTGGGATTACCCCTGCCCAAAACCATATCATTTATGAAATTGGTAGACATCCTGGAATCATTGTTAATGATTTAGCACATATGTTAGGTTTAGAGAAAAGTACCATTAGCCGTCATGTCCAAGGACTTATTGAATCTGGGATCGTTAAAAGTCTCCAATCAATTGAAGATAAACGGTATCTAAACTTAAATCTAACGGAGCAAGGACTTTTAATTAATCAGAGTTTAACTAATTCTCTGGCGGGCTATGTGGTAGATATTTTCAACCAGATACCAGAAGAAAGAAGAGATCAGGTCAATGAAAGTCTCACTCTTCTACTAAATGCAATTTCAAAGAGTCCGGAATGTTGTCGTAGAGTGATATAATTTTTTTCGAGAATATAGTTGTATAATGCAACAAATATTAAGGAGTGATTTAAATGTTATTTTTAGTTTTAAGTCTCGCTATTATCGTTGTTTTGAGTTATGTGCAAGCGTCTACAAAAAGGAGCTCTGGAATGGAAGAATATTGCAAGTTGGAATGTAAAGGGTACAAATATTGATTTAGGGGTTGAAGTTATCGAGATATCAGTGGGGTAAGGGCGGTGTTTCAAAGGAACCTGGTGTCAAAGGAACCTGGTGCACCAACTTATCAATGGCGATCCCGGAGTCCTTTATAATGCCCAGGGCCAGGTGGTATCCAGTAAATGATGTGAAGCTCATGGAAATAACTCAAGATGTTTCTCGGATTTTGGTGCCTTAACAACTGGATACGGAATGGATCTTGTAGGTTTGTTACATATTTGTATAATAGCAGATTACTATGTCATGTAATAAAACCCGCTACATTGAGCGGGTTTCCTACTTAACCAGTTTAAATTTTCTCCGGCGTAGTATTAAAGCAATACGAACATTTCGGACAAGTCACCTGGAGTGTCCCTTTATTAATAGGAACTCGCATCTTAGTCTTGCATTTTTCGCATTCAATGACCCGATGATCGACTAGCTGTAGAATTCGTGCCTGATCGAATCCGACTACTAACTCATCCCCAATCAGAAAAGAAGGAACCCCGCTGACGTTTCTGCGGATTAACTCCGCGCGGGCTTGATCATCACGGTTGATATCCTTTTCCACAAAATGAATCCTATGCTGCGAAAGAAACTTCTTCGCTGTATAACAATG
>NZ_JUEE01000004.1:0-5648 GCF_000802135.1 Desulfosporosinus sp. BICA1-9 | reverse complement strand
GGTAAGACTTGTACTATATCAGAAAAGTGGCCGAACGGGCTTATTTAACAAAATTGTTAGAATTCCGTTAACTTCATGTATTAATGTTAAAGTAAAATGATATGAGCACTTAAATAGAGAAGTATTCCAACAAGCAAGAAGTGATGGAGGAAAGACATTGAGCAGTAAGATTTTGATAGCTGACGATGACGATCGGATTCGGGAAATTGTGCGTATCTACCTTGAAGCGGATGGGTTTGAAGTTTACCAGGCAGAGGATGGAAGCAGTGCGATAGAGATGGTTCGGAAAGATAAGTTAGATCTTATCATTCTCGATCTAATGATGCCCGGATTAGATGGCTGGACGGTATGCAAGATACTGAGAAAGGAAACCAAGATTCCTATTATTATGCTCACTGCCAAGGGGGAAGAAAATGATCGGGTGTTGGGGTTTGATTTAGGAGCTGATGATTATGTCGTTAAACCGTTTAGTGCGCGTGAACTTAGCGCTCGAGTTAAGGCAGTGCTCAGAAGGTTGGAAGGGGAACAAAGTAAAGAACATATCCTTTCCTACCCTAGTCTAAAGATCAATCAAATTACTCGGGAAGTCGAGCTTTGTGGATTAAAGATAAACTTAACCGCTAAAGAATTTGACCTGTTGCATTGCTTGGCAAAGCGACCTGGGCAAATCTATAGTCGAGATCAGTTACTTAATATGGTCTGGGAATATGATTACTGCGGTGATTCCCGCACCGTCGACACCCACATCAATCGCTTAAGAGCTAAGCTCGAAAATCAACTGGGTTATTATGACTTTATTCAAACGGTTAGAGGGGTGGGTTACAAATTCGAATTAAGTGGTCGATAAGAAATAGCTTAGTAAGCAAGCTTTGGTTGGCAATTGTGCTTATAGTCCTAGGGGTTTTTCTGTTTTCAGTAGTGATTCAAGCACAGCAGATTAAATCGGCCATCTATGATCAGCACGCACAGCTTTTCATAAATGAGGCGCAAGAGGTCGTCTTAATTTTCAATAAGTATGAAGATACAGAGAGCATCGCTATCGACAAAAGGTTAGAGATCTTAGCTAATGTATTAAGTGCTAAAACTGCCATCCTGGACCCAGATGGAAACATCTTGTATGGTCAACCGGCTAATGATCAGTCGTCGAGCAGTTTGCTATTAGAGCCTGGTTTTAAGGAGAGAGTTCTTAGGGGTGAAAATGTCGTTTTCTCCGGTAAGCTCAGGGGGATCAGTGAAGAGATGTTTCTAGTAGCTGTTCCTTTAAAA
This sequence comes from Desulfosporosinus sp. BICA1-9, assembly GCF_000802135.1. Classification (NCBI taxonomy): domain Bacteria; kingdom Bacillati; phylum Bacillota; class Clostridia; order Eubacteriales; family Desulfitobacteriaceae; genus Desulfosporosinus; species Desulfosporosinus sp. BICA1-9. The sequence goes on along the minus strand of NZ_JUEE01000004.1, from coordinate 4,382 downwards.
AAAGATCAGCAGATTATTGGACTGGTGGTTATTTTCAGTTCTATAGAAAGCATGAAGCATCATGTTAACAATATTTGGGGAATTGCACTGATGGGAACATTGATCGGGATCTTTTTAGCGACTGTGTTAAGTATGCTTGTGTCCCGAAAGATGATTAGGCCCCTCGAAAAAATGGAAGAAACAGCCCGCCATATTGCAGAAGGTGAGTTTGGTCGGCAAATTGAGGTTACCTCCGATGATGAAGTAGGGCGGCTTGCGCGCTCGTTTAATCGCATGTCAAGTCAGCTTAGCGAAAAAATTGAGGCTATAGAACGAATTGATCGTCTAAGGCAGGAGCTTCTATCCGATGTGTCACATGAGTTGCGCACGCCCTTAACGGTTATCCAGGGCTTTTCGGAGGCAGTGTTGGATGGGCTAGTTAAGTCAAAGGAACAGGAGCAACTCTATCTGAATAACATTATTGACGAATCCCAGCGTCTCCGACGCCTAGTCGATGAGTTACTGGACTTAAAAGGAATGGAAGCCACTAAAACCTTTGATGAAATGGAATATGTAATCATGAATAAACTTGTTCAAATCACCGTTGAGCGCTTAAGATATATGGCCAATTCTAAGGAAATTAATCTAACGCTTAATGCGCCAGAGCAAACAATTATTGTACGGGGAAATATTGATCGTCTTAAACAGGTTCTTACGAATTTATTGGACAATGCTATTAACCATTCAGAAGTGGGTGGTGAAGTAAGTGTAACGTTGGGCATGAAGAATATGCATGCTTTTATAGCCGTAAAAAATGACGGATCAGGTATTCCTCGAGAAGAGCTCGAAAATATTTGGGAAAGGTTTTACAAGGTCGATAAATCTAGATTGAGGCGTGGAACCGGCACGGGCTTGGGACTTTCTATCGTTAAAAAAATTATGGAAATGCATGACGGAAAAGTATTGGTTGAAAGTGAACCCGATCAGGGAGCAGTTTTCACCATCTACTTGCCAGCTGCTGAACAAGCATAAATTTAAGCCTAACTGAACCAGTTATAAGCAAAAAGAAGACGATGCCCAGTCTTTTTTTTGTTTATAACAGAAATGTTAAAAACCTGTTACTTCTACGTAATAAAACAACGCTAAACTAAATCGACTGGGAAATAAGAGGGTGCAGTTCGAACAATTGGCAATCCGGTATTTGGGCTAAAGGATTGCTAGAAACTTCCTTGCCACAATAGACTCCAGAATGGAGTCTTGTTTATTTTAGACTCTTCCTCAGAATATAAGCGCGCTCTTGTTACTTTATTGTGACAATTTCTATGAAATGTTCACGTAATAAGAGGAGTGAGTTATGTTTTGATGTTGTTTGGATTTCAAAATTAAAGGAGAGTCGGAATGTTTGATAAGCAAAATTTAAAAAATCTGGACTTATCGTTTGTAGGGGCAGTACTCTTATTATTAGCCACGAGCCTCTTTGTCTTAAGCACTGCGTCTTATAATCTTGTAAATGGGCAACCCAATTATTATGTCGAACTTCAAGCAATGTGGATTTTAAGCGGAATATTCTTAGCTATTATGGTTACTCGAATTGATTACCAAGAGTTACAGAAATTCAGCGGGTATATATATGGGTTTAATATCCTATTGCTTTTAGCTGTCTTTGTTTTCGGAAGTGAAGCAAAAGGTGCCACTCGCTGGATACCCATCACTTCAAGTTTTTCAATCCAACCCTCAGAATTTGCAAAAATTTTTATGATCCTTTCGTTTGCAGATTTTTTAGTAAAACGTCAGGGTAAACTGAATCGTTTCAGAGATTTTATCGCGCCTTTTTTATATGTATTAGTCCCGATGCTCCTTATTTTCAAACAACCTGATTTAGGGACAAGCCTAGTGTTCGCGGCAATATTTATAGGGATGATGCTTATTGCAGGTGCGAATATTCGTAAGTTCTGTGGGTTATTACTTACAGGAGTAACAGCTGTCGGTATCGCACTATGGCTGCATTTTTCTACAAGCCTTCCCGGTTGGCTCAAATTTGCCGAGGGATTGCCTCTACCCTTGAAGGATTATCAGTTGAAAAGACTGACTGTTTTTATGAACCCAGCTTCAGACAGTGCGGGAGATGGGTATAATATTCTTCAATCGATGTGGGCACTTGGCTCCGGCGGGTTATGGGGTAAAGGGTATCGTCAAGGAACACAGGGACAACTAAGTTTCCTACCAGAACATCATACTGACTTTATCTTTGCAGTCTTTAGTGAAGAATTTGGATTTATTGGTGTAATTATATTACTATTTTTCTTTTTGATTTTCCTCATACGTGGTATTAATATTGCCATGCAAGCGAGAGATTTGTATGGTGTGTTAATAGCAGCGGGAATAATAACGATGATTTCATTTCACATTCTTGTCAACGTTGGCATGAATTCGGGTATTATGCCGGTTACTGGCATACCCTTGCCATTCATTAGTTATGGCGGAAGTGCCATGTGGGCGAATATGATCTCAATAGGACTCTTACTAAGTATTAATTTGAGAAGTCAGCGGTTGTTATTTCAATAGATATGACTTAGGGGGTAGTTTAAGATCATTCAATCCAAGCAAGATTATAAGCTCTATGTTACAGCCGACTTAGCTGCTCATTATCAAATACGGTACAGATGGTGGTTTAGGTTTACTCGACCACTCATACATTTTCAGCTTATGTTAAGGAAAGCGGAATATTATGAGCAATGCAGAAAGGACATTTTAGGGAAAATTTATTTAAGTGTTTTGAAATTTAAACTTATGAAACTGTCTATAAATCTAGGCTTTACAATTCCTCGGCACGTCTTTGGTCCTGGACTTAGTATTGCTCATTGGGGAAGTATTGTAGTACATCCCGATGTGCGGGTTGGTAAAAACTGTAGAATTCATTCAGCGGTCAACATAGGGCTCTATAAGGGGAAGTGCCCAATCATAGGGGATAATGTGTATATCCCCGGTGCAAAATTATTCGGGGGGATAACGGTTGGTGATAACGTAGTCATAGGGGCCAATACCGTAGTGAATAAAGACGTTCCGAGTAATGTTACGGTTGGAGGAATACCAGCAAAGATAATCTCAGAAAATGATTCTTCAGAATTAGTTGTAAAAGGATATGAAAGGGCATGCCGTAAAGTAAAGGGGAAGTCTAAAACAGGTGATTCTGAGAAACACATTGAGAAATGGACTTAAATGTTTCATTTCTCGCATACTTGAATATGCAAATTGGTTTGATACAGAGTTCGCACCTTTCATCGTAAGGAGGTTGGTTAGAGATCAATAAAAGAGAACGGAAACCTTATGTCTATAGGCTTTGGGGCTTAAACAGTGTAATAGTCCTCATATTTATAATTTTAACCGTAAATATCTGGGGCTTGCAAATTTCCGAAGGTTCATATTATGCCGCTAAGGCCGAAGGAAATTACATGAAGCTTGTCAAAGTGCCCCCTACACGAGGAGATATTGTGGACAAAAATGGAAAGATTCTTGTAACAAGTGTTCCAGAGTTTGTTCTTAATCTAGATTTAATGGGTTTGCAACGATCCGAAGGAAGCAATTGGAAAGATGTTATTAAGAGATTAGCAGGGTACATTAAACCGTACTGGACTTATCCCGATCTATCAATTGAATCAATTACTGAAGATATATTGGTTATTACTCAGAACCATCAGTGGGAACGTTATCGTAACGTTATGATTCTAGCTAAGGTTCCTCAAGAGCTCCAAGCCATTATTGCTGAGCATCAGAATGAGCTCCCGGGCGTGAGTGTGGATGCGGTTCCGCTTCGCTCTTACCCCCAAACAACTCTAGCTGGTCAGCTCATGGGATATGTTCGTGAAATAGGGGAGAAGGAGATTGAACAGTTCAATCAAAATGCAGATGCCCAAAAGGCGGGATTTGTCTACGCTCAGGGGGATATGATTGGGAAGATGGGGGTAGAGAAATCCTATGACTTCTGGTTGCGGGGTAAAGAGGGCATTCAACAAGTTGAAGTCGATAATCGAGCCCGCCCAGTTTCTAAACAATTAATCGAACCACCGGAACCGGGAATGACGGTCCAATTGACGATTGATGCGGATCTGCAAAAGGTTGTGGAAGAAAGCCTCGATCAAGTGATTGCAGATGTTCAAAAGAACACTAATCCCAATGCAAAATCTGGGGCTGCCGTGGTGATGGATGTAAATTCAGGCAAGATTCTTGCTATGGCTTCTAGGCCTGGGATGGATCCTAACGATTTGACCGGCATTATTTCCGAGGCAATGTTTGAGAAGTATTTTACAAATGAAATCGCGCCAGCGGCTTCCCTGAATAGAGCGTTGTCTGGGGTGTATGCACCGGGATCAACCTTCAAGATGGTGACAGCGATGGCGGCCTTG
>NZ_JUEE01000003.1:0-10571 GCF_000802135.1 Desulfosporosinus sp. BICA1-9 | reverse complement strand
AAGACTTAATCAGAGAAGACTTATTTATCTCGGTGCGACTTTAACGATTGGAGAGTATATTCTTCCCAATATTATGGCGTATTTGTCTAAGACCCACCCAGACGTGGACTTCAAAGTAAAGATCAGTAATACGGAGTCGATTACTCAAGATGTTTCAGAGAAAAAAATGCATATAGCCCTAATCGAAGGGACAGCCCCTCAGCATAAAGACCTTAAGGTGGAGAATTTTTGGGATGACGAATTGGTAGTTGTGATTCCTCATTTTCACCCCTGGGCCTCAAAGAATAGCATTACCCTAGCTGAACTCCCAAATGAGCGTCTGGTGACACGAGAGGAAGGTTCCGGGACTCGCAAGGTGATGGAGATGGCCCTTAAAGATAGAGGGGTTGATCTGAATCAATTGAATGTAACTATGGAACTAGAAAGTATTCAGGCGATTAAACAAGTGGTCTCCGCAGGACTTGGAATTAGCATTATCTCTTCGTTGACTGTCAGCAGTGAATACGACCGGAAAATATTCAAGACATTAAAAATTCAAGATGCACTCGTTTATCGGCCTTTTAGTCTTCTCACCAATACCCAAACCACCCAGACCAAGGATGAGCACGTCTTAATCAACCTACTCCATGATCACGAGTTGTTGTCAGATATTTTAAGAAAGAATTATAATGAATTAGAGAAACACGCGAGTGAGGTTCGTTTTGCTCACCCAGCAGTGAGTAGTCGGAAAGGGCAGCTACATGGGCAAGAACAGTGGCAGTGACATTAAATTGTTTCAAACGGGTGCTAAGGATAGGATAAAAGAAAGGCACAGACCGATGATTAAGGGTCTGTGCTTTTGTTATCTTCCCAAGTACAAAATTAAGCTACGTTTGATTGGAACGCTTAGAATACTCGTTTAGCACCAACATAAACAGATTTCCAATAGGGACCAAGATCATAAATTGTAACACCCTTGGAACTGGAAGAGTTGATGAACTGACCGTTTCCTATATAGATGCCATCGTGGTCGACAATCCCATTTCGGGCAAAGGAAAAGAAGACTAAGTCTCCCGGCTGGAGGTTATTGAAGTCCACGGAAGTTCCAACTGTGTACTGATCGCGGGAAACCCTTGGTAAAGAAATCCCGTTTTGGGCAAAGACATACTGTACATAACCTGAACAGTCAAAACCTGTCCCAGGAGATGTCCCACCCCATAAATATGAAACACCGATATACTTTTTACCAGTTGCGATAATAGCATTTGCTTTCTCTTGTCGGGATTGGGAATTATTCTTTTGACTTACTTTGGTTGCATAAAGAGAGTTAAGTTGGTTACCAGTAATGGGACCTACGATTCCGTCTGCGCTCAAGGATTGAGCAGATTGGAAAGCTTTTACTGCTGCCTGAGTATTTGATCCAAAGATTCCATCGACTATGCCGACGTTATAACCTAGATAGTTAAGTTCAGTTTGTAGTTGAACAACATCTGAACCAGTTGTTCCTACCTTTAACAAGGTATCCCCCACTGCAGCCTGAACTGTTTGGGCTGGTGCTAACATTAGAAAAACACCAAGGATAGCTAAGCTGATTAGTTTTTTCATGTGACATCTCCTTTCTTTTATACAAGTTGTCACCTGCCTAATCAAGATAGCATATCCTTATGAACTTACTATGAAAAACTTATGAATTTCTTGTGAATTTGTGGATTAAGTTAAATTGTTAAGTCGGAATAATCGAAGCAGTTTTCTTGGCTTTGATCATCGAGCAAAGCGAGTTCACTATTGATAAAATAAAAGTGGCTGAGGATCTATTCCACGGCTACTTTTATCTCTTTAGAAACTAGATAGTGAATTCAGTCTTTCATGCGACTTTGCTTTGTATGCTGATCGTACCTGAACTCATTTTACATAATCGACTACAATTTAGAGATAATATGTAGGGATTAATGGTATATAAGAGTTGCGGTTACAAGGTTTCTGATAAAGTTGTGAGAGGATCATTTAAAGGGGGAATCCTACACACTGCAAAAGGAGGGTAATGGATAATGTACAAAGGAGGAAAAATAATTGCGTCGCTTGTTATCTTTGTTGCTTTACTTAGCTTACCTTTCTTCTATAATAGGGGGAAAGCCAACAAGGGACCGGAAATAAATCTGAATACTCCGGCTATCCTACAACTAGCGGATAAGCAGTGTGTCGAGCCAACGGAATGGATGAGGGCCAATCACATGCAATTGCTGCTACGATGGAGAGATGAAGCTGTGCGCATGGGCAAAACGGAATATATTAATAGTCAAGGGAAGTCATTCAAAATTAGTCTTCAAACCTGCTTAAACTGTCATTCTGATCCGGCATTAAATACGTCTGATCAATTCTGTGTTTCATGCCATAATTATACAGCTGTAAAGCCAAACTGTTGGAGTTGTCATACTTGGCCACAGGAGGCCGCAAAATGAGTCTAAACAGAAGACGTTTTTTTAGAAAAGCTGGTATGATCACCGCATTAGGTCTGGGAGGAACCTTTGGTATTACCGGGCTCCTCAGGAAGGTGGAGGCCTCCGAATATGAAACACCTCAACAAGGTCTGGTAGCGAAACGTTGGGCTATGGTTGTAGATATGAGTAAATTTAAAACCCAAGAAGACTATAATCGAGTTATTGAGGCGTGTCATAGTGTCCATAATGTTCCATCCCTAGGTAATCCTAAGGATGAGATCAAATGGATATGGAATGAGGATTATGAACATGCCTTTCCTAGCCAGAATAACAGATATATGAAAGAAAGTGTAAAAAACTATCCCTTTATAATTTTGTGCAATCATTGTGAGAATCCTCCTTGCGTCAAGGCATGCCCCACTGAGGCTACTTTTCAGAGACCCGATGGAATTGTCGACATGGATTTCCACCGTTGTATTGGCTGTCGATTTTGCATGGCAGCCTGTCCTTACGGAGCGAGAAGTTTTAATTTTAGGGATCCTAGGCCTTTTATCAAGGAGATAAATCCGGATTTTCCAACCCGTACCCTTGGGGTTGTGGAAAAATGTAATTTCTGCGTGGAGCGCTTGGAAAAAGGGCTAATGCCAGCGTGTGTGGAAGAGTCCAAGGGAGGGTTAATTTTCGGAGACTTAGATGACCCCAAATCTGAGGTCCGAAAAATTGTTAGTTCGCAATACACGATTCGGCGTAAACCTGAGCTGGGTACCCAACCAAGCGTCTACTACCTAGTAGGGGGTGGGGATCTTGTTTGAAAGAGCTTTGACTGGTAGTCGACGTTACTGGACATGGGTTTTTGTCTTACTTGCTGTCATCACGGTAGGCCTCTACTCTTACTTTAAGCAATATAGCTATGGCCTGGGAGTAACGGGCATGAGTAGGGATGTTTCGTGGGGTTTGTACATCGCCCAGTTTACGTTTCTCGTGGGTGTCGCTGCTTCTGCTGTTATGCTTGTCTTGCCTTATTATCTTCATGACTTTAAGAAATTTGGTAAGATGGTCATCCTCGGTGAATTTTTAGCGATCTCCTCTGTGATCATGAGTATGCTATTTATTATTGTCGATTTGGGTCAACCACTGCGAGTCTTGAATGTCATTTTGTATCCAAGCCCCCATTCCATGATGTTTTGGGATATGTTGGTCTTATCTGGATATCTCGTGCTTAACATTGTGATTGGGTGGACGACACTAGGCGCTGAGAGCAAAGGAAGTCCATCGCCGGCGTGGGTAAAACCGATCATTTACCTTTCCATTCCTTGGGCAGTGAGTATTCATACGGTGACAGCGTTCTTATACGCTGGTCTACCCGGCAGGCATCTTTGGTTATCCGCAATTATGGCAGCACGATTTCTGGCCTCCGCTTTTGCAGCTGGCCCAGCAATTCTGATTCTTTTGTGTTTATTGGTAAGAAGAGTCAGTAGATTTGACCCAGACCCGGGCGTTGGTGCCATTCAAGCGCTAGTCAAGATTGTTACCTATGCTATGATAGCAAATGTTTTCTTTTACGGGCTTGAGTTTTTCACAGCCTTTTATAGTAATATACCCGAAGCCAAGGCTCCTCTTAAATATCTCTTCGTCGGGCTTGAGGGCCATACAAGACTGGTTCCTTTTATGTGGACAGCCACTATTCTCGCCTTTGTAGGAATTGGATTACTGCTTTTTCCGAGTACACGAAAGAATGATAAAATCTTGTCCTTAGCCCTTGTAGCGATCATTGCAGCTAATTGGATTGACAAAGGAATGGGTCTGGTGATTGGCGGATTTATTCCAAATCCTTTTGATAGAGTCACTGAGTATGTGATAACCTACACCGAGATATCTGTGACACTGGGGGTCTATGCGATTGGGATGCTGCTTCTTACAATCCTCTATAAGATTGCTATTTCGGTTAGGGAACAGAAAGAAACCTAGGACTCGGAGTTCTGGCATTAAAGAAAAAGATCATGGGATAAAGAACGCGGTGAAAATAAAATAAGCTTTCAAAACGAATAAAAGTAGACCAAGTTTACAAACTTCAGTCTACTTTTATTCGTTCCTGAAAATCTTTGTGTCCTATTAAGCGTCGTTACATTCCTGTAATAGAATCTGGATTCTCAGACAATGCAAAATGCTCATAAAGGATTTAAAATCTGATAGGTCTATAGTCTAAAGTAATCCATTAACTGCTTCAAATCCTTAGCTAAATCGTTTAAGCTTTCTGCCGAGGCGAACAATTCCTCGACAGAGGCGTTTTGTTCCTCTGCAGCGGCAGCTGTGGTCTGTGTGCCCGCTGAGGTGGATTCAGCCTGATTTACGACGTTTTGCATGCCAATTTTTATTTGCTCACCGTCCTGTTGTACTTTCTGCACAGTGGTTTCAATGTCCTGCGCCAATCCAGCACTCTCTTCCACAGAACCCAGGATTACGGTAAATTGATTGGAAATTTCTTTTAAGTAGGCACTTCCTTGATTTACACTATCTACACTAGTTTTCATCCCTTGATGGGCACTCCGGGAAGCCCGTTGCATTTCCTGTACTCGCTGAGAAATATCAACTAAGCTTGTTTGAACTTGCTCGGCAAGTTTGCGGACTTCTTCTGCAACAACCGCAAATCCCCGACCGTTTTCTCCAGCACGTGCGGCTTCAATCGCAGCATTTAATGCTAAGAGGTTGGTTTGTTGCGCAATACTGTCGATGATTTGCACCGTCTTAGCGATCTCCTCGGACTTTTCATCCACGTCTCCAATTACCTGGCTCAGACTATGAACTTGACTCTCTATTTCATCCATTTGCTTGACCACTTGTCCGAGGGCGATATTTCCATTGCGCGAAAGCTCAGCGGAACGACTGGATGCTAGGCTTACTTTTTCGGCATCTTGTTCTGTTTGGTTTAGTTCATCGATCATTAGACTTATCCGATCATGATTTTGCGTCATCTCCTGGACTTGCATTTCAGCATCGTTTGCAATTTCAGTCGCCGAGGAGGCGACCTGTTCTGCCGCATGAGCCGATTGTTCGGCGCCTAAGCGCATTTCCTGAGCGGTTTGTGCCAATTGACTCGCCATATCGACTACTTTCGTAATGGTAGCTCTCAAAGAGATCCCCATATCGCCAAAGGCCTTTAGAAGTTCAGCCCCTTCACGGTTCCAGGCTTTCCAAGGGGCCTTCTTCCTCTGGCCAATATCCCCTGAGGCGATTTCGTTGGCATTGTGCACAAAATTACGCATCATTTTGCCGAGGGCCCGGCTCAAAAACCAGCCAATGACGAAGCTTACTAAGACATCAATCACGACAAGAATGACTGAAATGCGTGTTGCCTTCTTGAAGATCTCGTTTGAGGTTACCGTACTGTGCATGTTTACCTCATCCATTTTGGAGTTCACTAACTTTTGAATAATATCCCCAGCCGACATATGCTTGCTCTCATCAACATCATACATATGAGCTCTAGCTTCTTCAATTCGTCCTTCGGCTATGGCCTGAATCGTAACTTTTGATGATTCTACATAGTCATTCCAGGCGGCTTTAAACTGTTTCCAAGAATCTGAATCCTGGTTCGATTTAGATATACCTTCATAATTGGCCATATGTTCTTCAACATCTTTGTTTTTCTGAATAATATCCGCTAAGAATTTTTGGCGCTCTTCCGGGGTGCGTGCGCTGACCGCGAAGGCGACATCAGTACGATAGCCTTGGGCATCGAAACGTAACTCTGAGAGTTGGTTCAAAGGAATCACATCTTGTTCATAAACCATATTCGAAGTATCGTTCATTTGATACATCCCGTAAATTCCGATGGTTCCGACAACCCCTGCAGCCAATGCAATAAATAACATCAAGACTGTGACCTGAAAACCCAGCCCTTTATTCTCCAATTTCAAACAATTCACTCCTCTATGTTCTACAAATCTCTTTAATTTTGTATCATTCTGCACCAAAAATAAATATCCTGCATTTGTTCAAGTAAATTTGTTGTTCGGGAAGTAGCTATGAGAAAAAGATGTTTCATTCTGGGCAGCAAATGGTCTTCAGGGTGAGGGAATGATCTGGAAGCACATCAATTAGGGTTCCTTCTTCATAAGATATTCACAGTTTATTCATCAAATAATCCAATTGATATAGTAGGATTTATACATGGGAATTTTAAAGTTTGATTATTATTCTCAGAGGGGGAACGTGAATTAGGCACAAATTTTATTCACTTAGCATTGGGGGATTTTCACTAAGATCTTACGGTGTAGTGGTAGCTCAGAAGCAATTCGAAAAGGTAGCCTACGAAAGGACGATTATCTATGCTTATCTTGAAGGGAAAGAAGTCAAACGGCATCGTAGGAAAATACAAAAGTATAATCGATGCTCGAAAGATCTTTTCCGACGCTCAAAGATATCTTGCGCAGAATCAAGTAGATCAGGAGCTGGTCCTGGTAGAGGGTGATCATGTTGTGATGACTTGTATGCTGAGGATGTTTAATAACCAAGCCACATTTTCTCCGACCTAACTTAGCCGCATCGTTTCTTTTATTAAGAATAATTGAATCAGTTTATTACTTAGGAACGGGAGTGATAGGGGAGATCTTAGATGATGTATGGATGAAAGTCAATATTCTAAGGTTCTATTATAGAAAATCAGTTTGAAGGAGGAATTCATTGATGGGTAGCTGGGGATACGGTGGTTATGGAAGTTGGGGATATGGGTGGATGGGTAAGGGAACGTTCCTCATCTTAGGGATTGGGATAATTCTACTGGGTATCTATATATTTCGTCGCAGTGCATCACAGGTTCATACAGGAACGCTAGGTAAGCATAGTGGAATAGATATATCCTGCGTGAACGGTATGCGCGTGGCGAGATAGATTCAGCGGAGTATCAAAGCCGGAAAAAAGATTTGGGAGACAGTTAAGTAGAAGGGAATCTCATAAAAAAGGGCAGTGGCTTCACAGGAAAAACTGCCCTTTGACATTTGTTATATAAAAGTGGTTGAGGAAAGAATCTCAGCCACTTTTCGCGTGTGTGCTTATTTGCGCTTTAGAGAAAGGAAAGTTTGTTTGTAATGCAGGTAAATCTTACTCCCATTTGCGGATCAAGAAAAATGACAATATTGTTATTCTAAATTCACAAGAAATTCACAAGAAATTCGCAGCTTTGTCGAACTGATTAGGTATCATTACATTGGCAAGAAAAAATTGCCATATCTAGGGAATATCTCTGGATATAGATAAGATAAAAAAAGAAAAAAGGAGGAAATTAGGTGTCAAGATTTTATCCTAATAAGTTTGTCGCATCACTAGCTATCACTGCACTCACAGTAACTGCTGGATTAACTCCCGCAGTCGCTATGGCAAACGAGGCGCAAGTAAAATCAACGTACAATGTTCAGTCCACTCAGAGCTTAATCAATACTCTTACTCGTCTTGGTGGGTATGACAGGTATGGCACAGCAGTTCAGATCGCAGACTATGGGTGGCAGTCGGCCAGCACAGCAGTCCTAGCACCATCGGGTGATCTAAACATGGTAGACGCGCTTGCTTCGTCAAGTCTTGCCAAAGCAGTCGATGGACCAGTACTTCTTGCAGATCAAGACTCAGTACCTTCTGACACAATGAAAGAATTAGAAAAGCTAGGAGTAAAAAAAGTTTATTTGGTAAGTGGAACAGCAGTCATTTCGGCAAAAGTAGAGAGTGACCTTAGCGCAGTTGGTATTCAAGCTGTGCGGATAGGTGGTTATGATCGGTATGAAACGGCTGTAAATATCGCAAAGGAAATCCAAACGATCAAACCCTTTCAAGAAGTTGTGGTCACAAATGCATATGCTAATGTCGACGCAATTTCAATTGCCCCAATTGCGGCTGCCAAAGGAATTCCAGTTCTGCTCGTTAATAAGGATTCAGTTCCGACAGTTGTGTCAGATTTCATTAAGTCATCAGGAATAAACAAGACCTATGTCATTGGCGGAACCGCGGTTGTATCCGACTCTGTAAAGGATACACTGCCAAACGCGGCGAGACTCGGTGGATATGATCGTTTTGATACAAACACAGAAGTACTAAAGAAATTCGAAAACCTTATTATCGGGGGCAGCATGTTCTTCGCAAATGGGAACGATACAAGCCTTATTGACTCGTTGACAGGTGCTCCGATGGCAGCCAAATTGGGCGGTGCAATTGTCTTGTCTAATAAAGAAACAGTTCCAGACGGTACTAAAGGGTATATCCAGACAAATATAGCCCTTAAGAATCCTGTAGTTCTAGGTGGAACAGCTGTAATATCGGATTCAGCCATACAAAGCTTAGGATATGCCCAGCCCGGCCAGTCTGACATTTTAGACGGGGCTGTGGAATTAAGCACTCCCAATGCAACATTTAGGGATAAAACAGTCAACGGGAACCTTCTAGTCAATGCAGAAGGCGTAACGTTACAGAATATCCGTATCAAGGGTACGCTATTTCTCGATCCAGGCAAGGACGGCTCTGCTACTCTAGACGACGTGCAAGCCACTAGAATTGTAGTTCTATCGGGTGCAGACCGCAGTATTTACTTAAAAGAAACCAAAGCAGATAGTCTAGTCGTGTCAAGTTCCTCTGATGTTCATGTAGTGGCAGAAACAGGAACAATTTTAGGGTCTACATTAATTCAATCTACTGCTGCTGTAGAATCAAAAAGTGGAGCGAACGTAGGGTCATTGGTCGCGCAGCCTCAACGAGAAGCATCCATTAATGTACAACTCCAAGGAACATTCTCTAACGATGTTTCCCTGAGCGGGAGTGTAAGACTAACGGCAGCAGATGGCGCGGTTATTCCTACTGTTAAGGTGACTGGGGCGACAACTCCAGATTCAATTCAGTTAGCAGGACAGTTCTCTAGTGTAACTATTAATGATAACTCGTCCATTACCGTACTATCAGGTAAAATCGACAAATTGGAGACAAAGGGAACATCCGAAATCGTTGTAAAAAGTGGGGCAGAAGTTACGGTTTTGAGTTCTGCGACTGGGAGTACTAAAGTAAGTGGCGGTGGAACCGTAAACGGTAAAACAACGACGGATACTCCTACAGAACCGGGCGATATTCCAGTTGTATCTGATGGAAGTGGAACGTCTCGTGATACAGATAGAGAGGTCATTCAAAAAACAGAGCAACCCTTAGTCACGGGAACGGTCAGAGCTGGAGACACCATGATTTCAGGAACTGCTGAAGCTGGGGCAACGGTAAGTGTCAAGAGAAGCGGAACCGAAATTGGAGCAGCGACGACTGATGGAAACACAGGGGACTACACGGTGACCTTAATCGACGGAGTAATCCTGGCCAAAGACGAAGTGCTTTCGATAACTGCCGTAGCACCTGGCAAGACCGAGAGTAACGTCTCGAGTATCACGGTAGTCGAAGCTCAAACAACACAACCGACAGTCATGGGAACAGTCAGTGCTGGAGAAACCATGATTTTAGGAACTGCTGAAGCAGGAGCAACGGTGAGTGTCAGAAAAAGCGAAATTGAAATTGGCACAGCGACAGCTGATGAAACCACAGGCACTTACATGGTGACTTTAAACGATGGAGTAACCCTAGCCGAAGCCGACGTACTTTCGATAACGGCCATAGCGCCAGACAAGAGTGAGAGTGATGCCACGAGTGTCACAGTAGCCGCAGCGCTGGATCCGACAACGCCACCGACAATAACGGGAATGGTCAGGGCTGGTGACACCATGATTTCAGGAACCACTGATGCTGAGGCAAAGGTTTGCGTCATGAGAGGCGAAACCGTCATTGGCACAGCGACAGCTGATGAAACAGGTGCCTATACGGTGACCTTAAACGCAGGAGTAATCCTGGCTAAAGACGAAGTGCTTTCGATCATTGCCAAGGCACCAGACAAGGCTATTAGTGAAGCCGTGAGTGTCACAGTAGTCGAAGCACAAACGACACAACCGACAGTCATGGGAACATTCGGTACTGGAGAAACCATGATTTTAGGAACTGCTGAAGCAGGGGCAACAGTAAGTGTCAAACGAAGCGAAATTGAAATTGGCACAGCGACAGCTGATGAAACCACAGGCACTTACATGGTGACTTTAAACGATGGAGTAACCCTAGCCGAAGCCGACGTACTTTCGATAACGGCCA
>NZ_JUEE01000002.1:0-22156 GCF_000802135.1 Desulfosporosinus sp. BICA1-9 | reverse complement strand
GCCATCACCATGATTGTGGGTAACTTGATTGCCATACCGCAAACCAACATTAAGCGCTTGCTGGCGTTTTCCAGCATAGCGCAAGCAGGTTATCTCATGGTGGGTATTATCGCTGAATCATCCGCCGGAATCAAAGGGGTCCTGTTTTATGCGATGATCTATGTCTTCGCCAATATGGGTGCCTTTGCAGTGGCCACCCATATAGCAGAGAAGCAAGGCAGTGACAAGATTGCCGATTATGCAGGCCTCTGGCGTCGCTCCCCCTTAGCCACCGTCGTCATGACAGCCTCCTTATTATCCTTAGCTGGAATTCCGCCCCTGGCGGGATTTGTCGGGAAGTTCTATCTCTTCTCGGCAGCCATGGATCAAGGGTATGTGGCGATTGCCTATATCGGGTTTGTGATGAGCATGATATCCGTGTACTATTATCTCTCAGTGGTCAAGGTGATGTTCCTCGCTGAGGGTGAGGGCTTACCGGATGTTCCAGTCCATGGAGCGATGAAGTTCACCATGGTATTTACCATGTTAATCACCTTAGCTATTGGTCTTTACCCCACGCCTTTAGCCCAAATGGCTTCGGCGGCCGCTCAAAGTTTGTTTAGGTAAGTGACTTAGTAAAATAGTGGTTTTCTCATCAAAATGGACAGCATTCGCTGTCCATTTTGTGATGACAGTGAACTCACCATCATTAACCACAAAGTTTAGTCGTTTTGCAGACTTTCAAAATCTAACCTAAATTTAGAATGACAACTTCAGTTATCTGTACCGAAGCAGAGTAGGGGGTACCACACATGAAGAAGTGGGGTCTCGACAATTGGATGAAACAAGGAACCTGTCCTTGTGTTCTGGAAACTGGGATCGCCTCGCGTTTCCCACGTGTTTTAGTGTAAAAAGGGTGCTCTCTGGAGTGCTCTTTTATGCTATAATTATGACGAATATTATCGGAAGAGGGAGACACTAATGCCAGTTGGTACAAATCCTGTGATCGTCCAAAGTGATCGATCCGTTCTGTTAGAAGTACAGAATCCACTTTATGAAGAAGCTCGCGATACATTAGCGATCTTTGCCGAATTGGAAAAAAGTCCGGAGTATATCCATACTTATCGGATCACGCCCTTATCATTATGGAACGCTGCTTCAAGTGGAGTTACCGTTGCCGATGTGTTAGACGGTCTGGAGCGCTACAGTAAATTTCCTCTGCCCGACTCGGTGCGCACGGAGATTAAGCAGCTCATGGGTCGCTACGGCTTGGTAAAATTGGTTCGAGAGGAAGATAAGCTCCTTTTGACTGCGGAGGATCCAGTGATTCTCCTGGAAATCGTCCGTCATAAAGAAGTTAAGCTATTGCTGGCCTTCGGCGAAAGGGAGAGGAACGACGATTCCCTAAACTTGTCCCTAACCCAAGTAGAGATCAACCCAGAAGCCCGTGGGCAATTAAAACAGCTCCTGATGAAACTCTTCTACCCCGTCGAAGACTTAGCGGGTTATATCGAGGGTACCCCTTTGCCGATGGCTTGGCGTACGGAAAATCCTGAAGGTGATCCCTTTGCTCTGCGGGCCTATCAGCAAGAAGCCGTCGCGACGTTCCATCAGCAAGGTTCAGTGCGCGGCGGGAGCGGAGTTTTGGTGTTGCCTTGTGGCGCAGGCAAGACCGTGATCGGTATGGGTGTGATGATGGAATTGCAGTGTGAGACTCTAATTTTGACGACGAATAACAGCGCTGTCAAACAATGGTTGCGCGAACTGGCAGACAAAACGACCCTAGAAGCGGCGCAAATGGGGGAATATAGTGGTGAGAAAAAAGAGATCTGCCCGGTCACCGTGGCCACCTACCAAATTCTCACCCATCGCCCGCGCGCCGATGCCGACTTCAGTCACTTTCACGTCTTTAATGAAAAGAACTGGGGTCTGATTATCTATGATGAGGTGCATCTTTTACCTGCGCCGGTCTTTCGGGCCACTGCCGATTTGCAGGCAAAACGCCGTCTAGGTTTGACGGCAACCTTAGTTCGGGAAGACGGCAAGGAAGATGAAGTTTTTACCCTGATCGGCCCGAAGAAAATGGATGTCCCCTGGAAGGTCTTAGAGTCTCAAGGCTGGATTGCCACTGCAGAGTGTATGGAGTGGCGAATCTCGATGAGTAAAGCCCGCCGTATGGACTATGCTTTAGCCGAGGAAAAGGAGAAATTCCGGCTGGCGGCGGAAAATCCCCTCAAGATGGACAAGGTGTCAGAGCTGATAGAGCAACATCGGGATGACCTGGTGTTGGTGATTGGGCAGTATGTGCGTCAACTAGAAATGCTGGCTCGTGAGCTGAATGCCCCTTTGATTACGGGTAAAACTCCGCAACGAGAACGTGATCGACTCTATGAAGAGTTCCGAAGTGGCCGCTTGCGTCGTTTAGTGGTCTCTAAGGTCGCTAACTTTGCCATTGATTTGCCGGATGCCAACGTAGCAATTCAGGTCTCCGGAACCTTTGGTTCTCGGCAGGAAGAGGCGCAAAGGCTTGGCCGAATTTTGCGACCTAAGCAGGGTGAGGGCAAAGCTTATTTTTATAGTCTGGTCTCCAAGGATACGAAGGAACAGGAGTTTGCTATGCATCG
This sequence comes from Desulfosporosinus sp. BICA1-9, assembly GCF_000802135.1. Taxonomy (NCBI): domain Bacteria; kingdom Bacillati; phylum Bacillota; class Clostridia; order Eubacteriales; family Desulfitobacteriaceae; genus Desulfosporosinus; species Desulfosporosinus sp. BICA1-9. The sequence continues at coordinate 19,553 of NZ_JUEE01000002.1, read as the reverse complement.
GCAGCTTTTCCTGACTGAACAAGGGTATGCCTATAAAATTATGATCGAGGAGGATCTTGAATAAGGAGGAATTTAAACAATGAAGAAACCATCTTCAGGTTCTAAACGAAACTCTAATCAGCATCAATCAGCTCCTTCTGAACAGACACAAATTCCTCCCAAGTGGCGGCCAGTTTTCGGAGAAAAATACCCTCCAGGTTTTAAGCCGCCCACTCTTGAAACGGATAAACCTACGAGTAACAAATCCCCTAACTACAACAAACCTACGAACTCAAATATACCCGCCAATCATAACAAGCCCAAGGCTAAGTCAACCCCTCAACAGAAAGCGGTTCCTCAAAAGAAACTTAAGCCAAAGGATTGGCCGGATTATTTTGCTCGTATGGATCCAACGGAGCGAATTCTCTTTGCCTTCACGGCCTATAGGCAACCAAAGGACTGGAGTATTGACCAGTTTTATAATTATGACAAGGATAGCTTTCGCTATTTAGATACAGATCTGCTTGGGCCTGATTATAGCGAGGTTGTTAGGATTCTTGGCAAATGGAAAAACCTTGGCCTCTTGATTGTTGGACGTTATTCCAATTTACTCAGTCTTGAGGAAGGTGTTGCTGAAGCCTTTTGGCAATTTATTGAACAGCAAGGTCTACTTGAACTTTATAAAGTGGAGCCGGAACAATCCTATACCGCAGAATTTCCAAGCACGTTAGATAACATATTTAATTTTCTCGTCATGATAGAGCAGGGTGAGGTTTTGATCACCCGCACTCATGAGATCAACAAACACTCTTTGAAGCGTGTGTTGGCCGCTCTGACTGTGCCCCCCCGGCCTGACAATCTCTTTTCCGCGGAGAGTTATTTTTTCTGGCTGTTGAGGGTAGTTCGGGTTTTCCAATTGTTTAGGACAAAAGGAGAACGGTTGGATTTGACAATAGCGGGCAGGGAGTTGCCAGAGGGTATTAAAGTAGAAGACTTGCTTGGCCAGATTTGTCCGATCCACGTTGCCTCGATTACCAATAAAGGATTTTTCGTGGTCTTTCCATTAATAGCCCGTTGTACTGAGTGGACAAGCTTGGGGCATATGGTGACTACGTTGATCTCAACCAAAAACGTGTGCAACCTGTTACTGCAAGATCATGTGATCTACCTACTTGAACCACTGCGCTTACTAGGTTTACTGGATTGGGGTAAGTGTAAAGAAGATATTTTTGTCCGGGCCACCCCACTGGGACAGTTTCTAATTCCTAAATTGTTGCGAAGGCAAAACCTTGAAGATTATAAAGCTGAGATTAAGAATCTCACAGACTCCGTTTACCCGATGAATGGGCCAAATACGGCCTATGTCCAACCAAACTTCGAAATCTTGCTTCCTCATTCTGCCTCATGGACTGCGCGCTGGGAACTGAGTCAATTTGCCGTGCTTGAACAGCAGGATCAAATGCTTAAATACCGCTTAGACAAGACCTTTCTGATGAATGCTCTGAAACGTGGCTTGCCGGCTGATGAAGTGCTATCCGTACTGACAAAGCTAAGCACGTATCCTTTACCCGAAAATCTTGTCCTTACTGTCCAGCAATGGGTAGAGTCCTTTGGCCAAGTCGCCTTTTTACAACTCAGTCTCTTGGAATGCACTACACCAGAACAAGCGGCGTCCATTACTTCGGCCCGAAAATACCGGGAGTATGTGCTCGGATTATACAGTCCCACAGCTGTTATCGTCCGAGAGGTTGAAAAACTGCGCAAGCTTCTCGAAAAGCAGGGCATCTTTCCTTTACCAGGTGTTCTGAATGGAGAAGGGGTAGCAGAACGTAAAAGACCTTCTGACGAACATTAAAAACTATCTTTTTTACAGGCCCAATCTGGGCGGTACCGCGTAATAACACTTTTTGTCCTTATTAGGGATGAGAGGTGTTTATTTTTTTGTTCTTTATTCTGTTAATAGGGAGGTGAAAGGCTGAACAGCTGATGACTTAGTGACTCATTCAACTAAAGTTGACCCTTGTAAAACAAAATTGTAAGGAGTGATCCCCATGAAAATGACAACTGGATTAAAAGGTAAACTATGGCTTGCACTTCTGTTGGTATTAAGCTTACTGATCAGTGCCTGCAGCCCGGCTAAGGAAACTACAGTGAAGAGTACGAACGGAAATGAACCCTACAAAATTGGGGCCGTCTTAGATATTAGCGGCAACTCATCTTCCCTCGGAGTCCCTGAGCGTGACACCTTGCTCATGATGGTTGAACAGCTTAACGCTAAGGGCGGAGTGAAAGGACATCCCATTGAGTTAACGATCATGGATAACAAAAGTGACGAAACGGAAAGTGTTCTGGCCGTTAAAACCCTAATCGAAAAAGGTGCCCTTGCCATCCTAGGGGCCAGCTCGAGCGGAACCTCCATGGCGATGATTAAGACGGTGGAAAGTGAAAAAGTTCCCATGATTTCCTTGGCGGCTGCCAGTAGTATTGTAGAGCCGACTAGCGAGCGGCAATGGGTCTATAAAACAGCCCAAAGTGATATTGTGATGATCAGTAAGATTATTAGCTACCTCAAGAAAAACAACCTGAATAACGTTGCTTTTTTGTATATGAATAACTCCTTCGGCGACAATGGTAAGAAAGCAATCTCTGCTGCTGTGAAGGATAGCGGGATCAATATCGTAGCTGAAGAAAAATTTGATGCCAATGACAAGGATATGACGCCGCAGCTAACCAAGGTTAAGGCGAGCGGGGCTCAAGTCGCGATAGTATGGGCCATCCCACCTTCGGCCTCCATTCTGACCAAGAATTTCAAAGACATAGGTCTTGCGATTCCACTGATTCATAGCCATGGGGTAGGGAATCAAAAATTCATTGATCTTGCTCAAGGCGCAGCCGATGGTGCTCTCCTGCCGATCGGAAAACTTTCAGTGGCTCAGCAAATCCCGGATAATGATCCCCAGAAAAAAGTACTGGAAAGTTACATCGCAGATTATGCCAAGAAGTACAATGCTGAGCCTAATTCCTTTGGAGGATATGCCTGGGATGCCTTCAATCTGTTAGTAAGTGCCCTAGAGAAGGCCGGTCCGGATCGTGTGGCAATCAGGGAAGAGTTGGAAAAGACGCAGGGATTTGTCGGTATTTCAGGCGTGTGGTTAAAAGATGCTATTTCCATGATTATTTTACTGGGAGTTCTCTTGTTTCGACCGGAGGGAATTATTGGGGCGATCAGAGAGAGGAAAATATGATTTTATAAACTTGTAGATGAGAGGTTGAGGCGAAAGGCATGGTTATAAAATGGAACTAAAAAATCAGCGGGGATTGATCCTACTACTGCTACTGCTCATAATTCCTCTGATTGTTGAGAGTAATTACCTGTACAGCACGCTAGTCATCATCGGTCTTTATGCAATTATCGTACAGGGCTTAGGAATCCTGATGGGATATGCAGGTCAGGTATCCTTTGGGCATGCTGCATTTTTTGGATTGGGCGGATACGCGGCAGCAATACTGACAACTCAGTTTCAGTGGCCCACACTTTTAGCGCTTTTGGCCTCAGTAATCCTGCCGGGAATCATTGCAGGGCTCATCGGCCGGCAAACCTTGAAGTTGCGTGAACTTTATCTGGCCTTAGCGACCCTCGGTTTTGGGATTTTGGTGCATATTTTCTTCAACGAGGGCGGCGAACTAACCGGAGGACCGTCAGGAATCAGCGGGATCCCCAATCTTTCCATCGGCAGTCTTAGTTTTGACAGTGATCAGAAATTCTATCTACTAGTTTGGATCATTTTGTGGCTGTTATTGATCCTGTAGTCGGATTGTACAGGCCTGCCACAGGGAAGATAATTTTTAAAGGTAAATCGATAACCGGCCACAAGACGGAACAAGTTGTGAGGCAAGGGATCAGCCTAGTTCCGGAAAAAAGAGAACTTTTCAGCACCTTGAGTGTCCTAGACAACCTGATGTTGGGGGCTTTTCACCGTTACCGCATAAGTAAGCCAGGATTAAGGAACGATGTCCAAGAAATACTAGAGATTTTTCCGGCTTTGAAAGGTAGAGAGAGTGATCAGGCGGGCAGCTTAAGTGGTGGCTTGCAGCAGATGTTGGCGATTGGGAGAGGCTTAATGTCTCGTCCTGCCCTCTTGATGTTGGATGAACCTTCGATTGGGTTAGCTCCCTTAGTAGTACGGGAAATAATGTCCATTTTGGTCCAGTTAAAAAAGACCGGAGTCACGATAGTCCTCGTAGAGCAGAATACCAAATCAGCTCTAAAAGTGGCTGACAGCGTCATGGTGATGGAAAGAGGCGGGATTACACATAGTGGCAATTCTGAGGAAATAATTGCCGACTCATCTATCCATGAGGCTTACCTTGGACGAGCTCGAGTTAATTGATGAACTGCTTTTTTTATTTGACTAAATTTTTGTAGTCTGAAGAGTACTGTGAGAAAATCCAAAAAGGACTAGAGTTTTAAGAAGATGATGAATGCGGTCATTAAATAGGTATTTTGTATACAATTATTTTCCACCCTTGACATTGAGATTGTAAAGAATATAATAATATATAAATATTCGGAATATTTAAGTTCCTTTTATCTTAAGGACTTTTTTCCTTTCATATCTAAGAGCAATGAGGCTCCTGACACAATGCTTTAGAGTAATTTGTCTGGAGCCTTTGTTGTATATAGAGAGATCAGGTTCGAGCTGCAAAAGCCCGAACTGGTTTGTTTTTGTTTTTTTATTCACTCACATTAAAAAAATTTAACCACATTGAACATTGTTAGTAAGTTGCTTTAAGGTCGCCAAATAAAGGGGGTGAACAATATATTTTTACTATAAAAATTTTTTAGAACTATTTTAAGAAGTGGAGGAGAGCAAAATGAAAAGAGTATTGGTTCTGGTGCTTAGTTTCCTGGTGTTGGCGAACTTAGTCGGTTGTGCTAAGTCAGCGAATACACCTCAAGCGTCTTCAACACAGGATAAAACTTTGGTGGTAGCGACTGCGGCGGATTTCGGGACAATTGATCCTGCTGTGGCCATGGACAATTCAGCCTGGAAAATATGTTATCCTGCTTATGAGCGTCTTGTTAACTTCAAAGGGAGTAGTACTGAAGTCGAACCTGGTTTAGCGAAGTCATGGGATGTTTCACAGGACGGATTAACTTGGACCTTTCATCTGAACGATAATCTTAAATTTGAAGATAGTACAAGTTTAGATGCTGCAGCCGTTAAATTTTCCTTTGACAGGTTAATGAACGTAAAAAAAGGACCATCTGATGCATTTCCAAGTTTGGAAAGTGTAACGGCAGTTGATCCGAAAACCGTACAATTTAAACTAAAAACCGTCTTTCCTCCCTTCCTTTCTACTTTAGCGACTAATGGCGGTGGAATAGTCAACCCTGTTGTTATGAAGCAAGAGAAGGATGGGGATATGGGACAAAACTGGTTAGCTGCTCACACTGCCGGTAGTGGTGCTTACATTTTGTCGGAGTGGGTTCCGGAACAGTATCTTAAATTAACGGCTAATCCCAATTACCCAGGTGAAAAACCTAAGTTAAACACAATTATGGTAAAAATCATCAAAGACCCATCGGCACAGCGCATGGCTTTGGAAAAAGGCGATGTTGACATAGCTGAAAGTATTCCGGTTGATCAAATCAAAGAATTAAAGAAAAATGCGGATTTAGTGGTGTTCGATACACCAAGTCTAATGGTCGATTATGTTTACTTAAATACTCAAAAGTCGACACTTAATAATCCTAAAGTACGGCAAGCGATTTCTTATGCTATAGACTATCAGGGGATTATTTCCAGTGTTTGGCAGGGAAATGCTACCCAAATGCGCGGTCCTATTCCGAAGGGGCTATGGGGTTATCAGCCAGACTTATTCCAGTATACCAGAAACCTTGAAAAGGCTAAGTCTCTTTTACAGGAAGCCGGAGTCAAGGACTTGACATTTAATTTGATGTATTCTGATCGTAAAGCCTGGTGGGAGCAAGAAGCTCAAATCATCCAAAATAATCTCGCTGAGATCGGAATTAAAGTTAACCTGCAAAAAATTGCTTATGCTACTCAACGGGAAAAAATTGATAAAGGGGACTTTGAACTGACGCTAGGTGTTTGGAGTCCTGATTATGCCGATCCCTACATGTTTATGAATTACTGGTTTGATTCCAAAAACTTCGGTTTAGCCGGCAACCGAGCCTTCTACAAAAATGACAAAGTTGATCAATTTGTCCGACAAGCAGCCAGTATTAATGATCCGGTCCAAAGAACGGAACTGTATAAACAGGCCCAGGAGCTCATTATGCAGGATGCCCCTTATGTCTTCCTAGTACAGAAAAACTATCAATTACCTATGCGGAAATCTGTGCAAGGTTTTGTCTTTAACCCAATGCTTGAGGATATGTATAATTTCCAAACGATTAACAAGTAAATGGGGTAGCAGAATGAGTCGCATCAAATTTTTAGCTAAATGGCTAAGCCAGCTCCTGATTGTTCTCTTAGGTGTTACTCTTGTAACTTTTCTTGTTTCGCATGTCGTGCCGGGTGATCCGGCACGCATGCTTATTGGACAAAGGGCAGATGCCCAAACTTTGGAAAGTATGAGACATGCCTTGGGCCTTGATAAACCGGTTTGGTTCCAATACCTTGACTATTTGTGGGGTCTAGTGCAGGGGGATATGGGAATCTCCATCCGAACCCAGCGTCCTGTTCTGAGCGAATTGTTAACTTATTTTCCGGCAACCATTGAATTAACACTATTTGCCATGGGATTTGCGGTAATCATCGGCGTCGTTCTCGGTTTACTTTCGGCTGCTTACCGTGATACTCTAATTGATCATGCTACCCGGGTTTTTGCAATTTTAGGAGTATCCACACCGTTGTTTTGGCTGGGTTTGGTGGTTTTGCTGCTATTCTATAAATATTTGGGCTGGCTTCCCGGGTCCGGTAGAATTGACTCGTTTATTAATCCGCCGACTCATATAACCGGGCTTTACGTATTGGACAGTGTTTTATCGGGAGACTGGGTTGCTCTCAAGAGTAGTATGCTCCATCTGGTTTTACCGTCCATCTGTTTAGGTTACATTCAACTCGCTACTATTGCCCGCCAGGTAAGGGCCAGTATGATCGAGGTGCTTGAGTTGGACTATATTAAGACGGCAGTTTCTAATGGGATTCCCCGTAAGAGAATCATTTATCGGCATGCTTTGCGCAATGCTTTAATACCTACAGTCACAGTTATTGGCTTAACATTCGGAGAGCTTTTGGGCGGAGCGATTATAACTGAAACGATTTTTGCCTGGCCGGGTATGGGTAAATATGTTGTTGATTCAATTTCCTTTTTGGATTTCCCAGCGATTATGGGTTTTACAATTTTAGTAGCGCTCATCTATGTCTTGATTAATATGCTCGTTGATCTGCTCTATCCTATACTCGATCCGCAAATTAAGGGGTGAACTGACTTTGGTTGAACTAAGATATTTTCATTATTTTACAAAGCGTTACCCCTTGACCGTAATTGGAATGATCATTATTTCTTTGGTTATGCTGCTGGCTCTTGCAGCCCCGTTAATTTCACCGCATAATCCCTATACCATGCATCTGGTAGACCGTTTGAAACCACCTAACAGTATCTATCTTTTAGGTACGGATGAGCTGGGGCGTGACATTCTAAGTCGTATAATTTACGGAGCAAGACTTTCTCTTTTAGCTGGGGTGGGGATTGTTGGCATCGCCGGTATTTTTGGTATAATCTTTGGCAGTATTTCAGGATTTTTAGGCGGCAAAGTTGATTCATTGCTCATGCGACTTATGGATATCATGTTGGCCTTTCCAAGTCTGGTTTTAGCCCTTGCTCTATCAGCGGCTTTAGGCCCAAATTTTCACAATAGTATACTTGCTGTAGCTATTGTGAAAATTCCTGTTTATGTCCGTCTGGTCCGAGGCCAGACCCTGTCCATCAAAGAAAGACAATTTGTCAAAGCAGCTCAAACCTTTGGTGCACCCAAGGCTTGGATTATCAGCCGTCATATTATACCGAACTGTTTGGCACCTGTCGTTGTTCAGGCAAGTTTAGGAATTGGGGAGGCTATCCTTATTGCTGCCGCACTGTCGTTCATTGGTTTAGGCGCTCAACCTCCGGAGGCTGAATGGGGTGCAATGGTTAGTATGGGCAGAACCTTCTTGCTCGATCAATGGTGGTATGCAACCTGTCCAGGCATTGCTATATTCTTTACGGTCATAGGGTTCAATTTATTGGGTGATGGGGTTAGAGATATGCTTGACCCACGCTCCCGCAATTAGGAGGAAAGTTATGGAGCCTCTTTTAAGAATCAGCGATCTTCATGTGGACTTTCTCGGTTATGCCGGAGTAACCCGAGTCCTCAATGGAATTGATTTAGAGCTATTCCCCGGAGAATTCTTAGGATTAGTTGGAGAATCCGGTTCGGGGAAATCTCTTACAGCTAACTCGGTTCTCGGATTATTACCTAAAAGGAGTGCCAGGATATCCAAGGGTTCCATTATGTTTGAAGGTCAGGAATTAGTAGGTAAACCGGAGAAAGAGTTCCAAAGCATCAGGGGCAAGAAGATTTCTATGGTTTTTCAGGAGCCTATGAATGCCCTCAATCCATCGTTTAAAATAGGCACTCAAATGGCGGAAATCCTTAAATTACATAAGGGATTAACGTCTAAAGAGGCTAAGGTGGAATCTGTCCGTTGGCTATCCCGGGTTCGGATACCGCATCCCGAAAGGATAGTCAATGAGTATCCTTTCGAATTAAGCGGTGGTATGAGACAAAGAGTACTTTTAGCTATGGCCCTTGGCTGTGGAGCGAAGCTCCTGCTGGCAGATGAGCCTACGACTGCTCTTGATGTTACCATCCAAGCCCAGATTTTGCAGCTTATGAAAGAAACGGCGGATCAACTTGGGACTTCGGTACTTCTGATCACGCATGACTTGGCTGTGGTGGCTCAAACCTGCCGACGGGTTGCAGTGATGTATAGTGGGAATATTGTAGAAAGTGGCCCGGTCGGAGAAGTTTTACACAGACCGCGGCACCCTTATACGATAGCTCTCTTGCAGGCATTGCCAAACCCTGACGGCAAGCAAAACGACTTAAGATCCATCCCCGGTAGTGTTCCGAACCTTTTAACCCCCCCATCTGGTTGCCGTTTTCACCCACGGTGTACTTTAGCAGAAAAGAAGTGCAGGGAGATCCGGCCATTGTTAACCAGTATTTCTGAGAATCATTATGTAGCCTGCTGGAGGGATGGACATCATGCTTAAACCTTTACTTTCTCTAAGAGGGGTGGAAAAGGAGTTTCTTGTTCGTGGAAATAAAGGAAGTTTATCGTTTAAAGCTGTGAACAACGTTTCCCTGGATATCTTTCCGGGTGAGACGGTGGGTTTGGTTGGTGAATCCGGCTGCGGTAAGAGTACTTTAGGATATATGGTGCTTAATCTTCTGGACTTAACGAATGGAGAGATTCTGTTTGAGGGTCAAAATTTGACGGATATCGGCAAAGTTCAGCAGCGAGAAATAAAATCACAAATTCAAATTGTTTTTCAAGATCCACAATCTTCCCTAAACCCAAGATTTAGAATCGGGCAAATCGTCGAAGAACCCTTACGCTTAAATGGTTGGCGGGATAAACACAAAAGACAGGAGCGGGTGAGGCAACTTCTCACCAAGGTAGGGTTAGGGGAGGAATATCTAGGCAGGTTTCCGCATGAACTGAGCGGGGGCCAACGGCAACGGGTAGCGATCGCCAGGGCCCTATCTTTAGATCCCAAACTTATTGTTCTGGATGAACCAACTTCAGCTTTAGATGTGTCGGTACAGGCCCAGATCCTCAATTTGCTAAAGGAATTGCAAAGGGACCTTAACCTTGCGTATTTGTTTATTTCGCATAATTTAGCCGTTGTAAGGCACTTAAGCAGTAAAGTTGCGGTCATGTATTTAGGCAGAATCGTAGAATTGGCCGACTCAGACGAATTATTTAATAACCCTCTCCATCCCTATACAAAAGTTCTTCTGCAATCTGTACCTAATCTCAATACGGAAAAACCTCTGGTTGTGGAGTTCGATGGCGAAATGTCGACCCGGTTGATATCTCCTCAGGGATGTAGTTTCCACCCTCGTTGTTGTTATGCAAATGAACTGTGTCGTGAAACCGGTACGGAATTACAATTTATTAAAGAGGGACACTGGGTTTCTTGTCATGATGTGAGCTGGGGAGAAAAGAGTGAAGGAGATGTAGTGGTTGCCCAAAGTTCGACAACGTATCCTGGAATCACTGACTAAAAATCAACCCATTAAAAACCTGTTGTTGCTAACAAATGACCTAGCTTTTGGATGTAAACTTAAAGAAATACTGGACATCAAGTGTCAAATCATGCTTGTTCCCTTGAATGTTTCTGTTGTAGACGTAGCCTTATCTCCGTCTGTGTACGAAGCTAGCCACATTATTGAATTATATAATCCTACTCTGGAGAATTCTATTTTTTTGAAAGAATTGCGTCAAGTGTTATTTCAAAAAGGCAAACTTGTACTGGCACTATGGAATTGGGATGAACGTTACCTGGAAGATAAGTTTTGGGGAGATGTGGAATATAAGGGGATTTCCTCTGCGGCTGAATCGTTAGCCCAAAAAATGTCTTCAGCAAAAAGAATTAGGATCACTTCGGAATTGGGAACTGATATCAGTTTTTCAATTGAAGGGAGGCCTTGGATTCTAGCCGACGGGTACTGTGAACCAGGTAAATTAACTCAGCTTCCGGATGGAGAAATATTTACCTGTCCGGTTGAAGAGACGTTTAGTGGGCAAATTATAGTTGATGGTACCATATCACGGCTTTGGCTGCCAAGCGAACCTGTGAAACTGGTGTTTGAGGCAGGGATGTTAATAGAAGGAAGTTCTGAATTTACGGAATGGATTGAGCTTTATGCCGGCGGGGTTCGAAGTATTGGTGAATTTGCCATCGGAATGAATCCTGCCATAAACAAACCCTACCACAATATATCCACCGATGAAAAAGAAGGCGGAAGTGTCCATTTTGCCATCGGAGACAGTTATAACCTAGGACGAATGAAGTCCATACATCATGTAGACTTCGTCATCCGAAACCCCATAATATCCATTGATGACACTATATTGCAGCATTATTTGCCAGGGAGCGATGATACTGATGAGCGATTTATCAATGTCACCTGAAGGAGTACCTATTAAAGATATCGGGAAAAAGATTCGTTATTATCGTCAAGAAAAAGAGATGACGGTAGAGGCCTTAGCAAACAAAACCAACTTGAGTTCCAGTCTGATTAGCCAGGTCGAGCGTGGACTTTCTACCCCTTCTCTAGACTCTCTTTGGAAGATGACCCAGGCCTTGGGGATATCGCCAATTAAGTTATTTGAAGAAAATGCCAATGACCAGGTCGTTGTAATTCCGCGAGAGGAACAAAAAGTTTTAATATTGCCTGAATCTAATGTGACCTATCGACTTCTTTCCCCGGTTAATAGTCAGACTAAGTTAGAGTTCCTTTCCATTGTTCTGGAACCGGGTACTTGGTCGAAGGTCGATTTAGTGGCACACAAAGGGGAAGAATGTGGAGTTATTGTCCATGGGGAAATGACGGTAGTCGCCGGAAATAAAGAGTATCTACTGAGGGAGGGGGACAGCATTTACTTGGATAGTACAGTTCCCCATCGTTTTTTTAATCATGCAGACAAAGTAGCCATTGGGATCTGGGCTATGACCCCGCCTTCTTTCTAAATTAAATGAGGTGATATTTATGCTTTTTTTTGAGAAGTGGAGGTCTTGTCAACTTGTTCAAAAAGGACTCAGCCGTTGGATTTGGCTGAGTCCTCTTTAATTATGGAAAATCACTAAAAGAATCTTGCGCGAGATTTTGATTCTTTCGCTGAAAAACGTAGGCTCAGAAAGATTCGCGCTCGATCGTGTGGCTATACGAGTTCTTTGACGCGTTATTTTAGTAACTGGATATTCAGTAGGAATTAAATAAGAGTTGTCTCATAAAAGAAATAGGGCTGTAATTTTGCAGGAAAAATTTAGTAGGTGGCGAATTAAGATCTTGTAAGTATTTAAATATTCTGAAAAAAACCTTAGGAGGTAGCATGGAACTGCAAAAGTCCATTAAAGAAGACAAAATTGTCAATCCCAAGGGTATAGATGCAACTGTAATTTTGTTTATTATTACTGGTATATTAGTTGTACTTGGATCGTTAGGATTTGGACGTTTCAGTATGGCACTTATTCTACCGTCCATGCAAAAAGGCTTAGGGTTTACCCACTCCCAAATGGGTTTTATCGTGACTGTAGCTTTTTTAGGTTATTTATCCTTTAGCCTTGGATCAGGTATCGCCTCGGCACGTTGGGGAGCAAGTAAGATAATCACCTTTTCTCTTTTTTTAACAGGATCTAGTATGATTTTGACTGGGTTGGGTTCAGGATTTTTGTGGCCTTTGATCTGGCTAGCTTTAGCAGGAGTCGGTATGGCTGGAGCTAACATACCAGTCATGGCGATGACTGCTGCTTGGGTGCCGGCTGAACGTCGAGGCTTAGCTTCGGGGCTTCTAGTTTCAGGTTCGGGCTTTGGTCTGATAATCAATGGTTTATTACTACCTAGGTTGTTATCTGCTCCGGGTGGTCAAGGTTGGCGTACTGCTTGGATTTGGTTAGGTATTGCTGTATTAGGTATTGGAATTTGGGCCTACTTTAAACTAAAGGATCGACCAGCTAATTCGAGTCTTACGCAAGTACCAGCTAATCCTATTACACAATCGATTTGGAAAAAGATCATTACAATATTTAAGGAAAAACCGATTTTGCGAAGATTAGCGGTCATATATTTTGCCTTTGGTTTTTCCTACGTGATCTTTACGACTTTTTTTGGAGCTTATTTAACCGAAACTCGAGGCTGGTCTACTGTGAATGCTGGACGATTATGGTCTTGGGTCGGCTTTTGCAGTTTACCTAGTGGGTTTATTTGGGGCTGGGTTTCAGACCGGATAGGACGTCAATGGGGACTTTTTACGGTTTATGTAATACACGGTTGTTGTCTGATTGCCTTTGCAACTTCACCGTGGGAGGGAATGATCATCGTGGCTGCCTTGATTTACGGTTTGAGCATTTTTAGTGTGCCGGCAATCATGAATGCTACCTGTGGAGATGAAGTAGGAGCCCAGTTAGCTCCTACAGCTTTTGGAGCTGTAACTGTCGCCTTTGGCATCGGTCAAATGGCTGCACCGGCAGTCGCCGGAGCAATGTTAGATATGGGTTGGGGTATGGTGCAGAATCTTTGGCTATCTGCCTTAATCGCATTTTCTGGTGCTTTAGTTGCAGTTTTCCTTCATCAGCCAATTTTAAAGTTCATACCAAAGGGATAACAAGGGAACACCCCTTATCCCTCCAAACGATTCAGCTTGAAGTGATTTTGGAATCCAACGATGCTGTAGATTCTGACCTTCAAAGTGTCATCAAGCTGGCGGAGGAACTATCGCCGGTGTGGTTAGTGTTAAAAAATAATGTTGAGGTTATTACGGAATACAAAATTGTGAAGAGTGGACCCACTAAAAGGACCTCGGCGGTATGCGGACTTTTTTGTCCATCTTGTACACTATTCATTGCGACTAAAGAGGACCCAGAACGGTTAAAAAGACTTGCGGTAACTCTGAATCAAACAATCGAAGAAACTCTATGCGAAGGATGCCGCTCTGAAAACAGAACAGCTTATTGCAAAAAGTGTAAGATGGTCGAGTGTACCTTACAAAAAGGACTAGAGTTCTGTGGTGAATGCCAAGAATACCCGTGTGAAGAAATCAAAAGTGTATTACTTCAACTTAACTGATGGTTTGTACTCCTCTGGTATTCTGGTTTCCACGGCCCTATAAACAAAGGGATAGGTAATGTTTCCATGATCTGCATGATCTGGGACGCGGTACCTGTCCCTTTGCCCCTTAAAGTTTAGGCGCAGCGGGGAGCATAATGGACATTTTGGTTCCGATATCCTGCCTGCTCAAAACCTCCAGGTACCCGCCATGTCGCTCCGTGATCCACTTCGCAATAGATAAGCCCAGCCCAGTTCCGCCCGTAGCTCTGGCGCGGGAATCGTCGGCGCGAAAGAAACGATCGAAAATCTGTGGAACCGCATCGGGTGGGATACCAATACCTTCATCTTGTACTGTCAGCCGGGCATAACCGTCAGCTGGGGAAACAGAGATCGTGATCCGTTTACCGGAGAGCGTGTATTTCATGGCATTGTCAATCAGAATTCGAGTCGCCTGTTTGATCAAGCTTTTATCCGCATTAATGAAAACGGGCGTAACACTTGAATCGTATTCGTGCCCACCGTCAATCATCTGCGTCTCCCGTAGCACTTCTACAGCAAGGACGGACAGATCAAAACGCTCAATTTGCAGAACCATGTTGTTGTTATCGCCCCGTGCCAGAAATAATAGCTGTTCCACCAAGCCCTTCATATTTGCTGTTTCATCTTTGATGGCATCAATGGATTCCTGTAAGGTCTTCTCATCATTCTTCCCCCAGCGATCCAACAGATTGGCATATCCCTGAATAACGGAAATTGGCGTCCTTAGTTCATGGGACGCATCCGATACAAAACGCACCTGGGAACGGTAGGAGTCGTTGATTCTGTCCAGCATCCCGTTAATTGCAGAGGCCAGATTTTTTAGTTCGCTTTGCGTATCACCCACTGAAATTCTCGTGTCCAGCCTTGTGGCATTGATGTCGTCTAATTTATCTGCCAGAACTTCCAGCTGCTCAGGTGTAAAGACGCCGCCGGTAGTCAGGTTTTGCGCTGTTTCAGCCAATTCTTCAATAGGACGGAGAGTTCTTCGAATCGTTCTGGCGCCTGAGAAAATGCTGCGGAACAGCATTAAAAGTTCCAGGATCAATAAGATCGCAAACATCTCTACAAATATCCGTAGGGATTCCTGAAGATGGATGGAAATAAGATAAGAACGTCCGTTAGTAGCGATCGACGCATTGTAGGTAACACCCTCTAATTGATCCCAAAAGGTTAAACCTTCAGAATCCGGCAGGTCGATACTTCTGACACCGGACACAGTTTGCTTGGAATGGGGAATCTGTAGGGTTTTGGGCAGTTTAAACCCCTGTGGTTCTTCCGTCTGCAGCGAAACGCTGTATCCTGTGAGTTTAAGCCAGTTTTCCGCATCCTGGGTTGGCAGCCCCGTTTGATTCAGCATTTCAGTCGTCGCCGCTATAGTCTGTTCGGCGCGCACAATTAACCCTGCAGCAGACACCAGACACAAAAATACATTAAGGGTCAGAAAAATCCCCAGCAAACGAAAAAAAAGTTTGAGGCTGAGCTTCCAGACAAGGGAAAACCGTATTTTATCACCGATGCGATTAGGGGGACTGCTTAACTGCTCACTTTTCATCCTTAATCACATACCCCACTCCCCTTACGGTATGTATCAGTTTAATATCAAACACCTCATCAATTTTGCCACGCAGAAAACGTACGTAAACATCGACAGCATTAGTTTCTCCCGCAAAATCAAAACCCCAAACGTTTTCGAGCAGTGCTTCCCGGGAAATGACCAAGCCTTTATTTTTTAGCAGGTAGTGGAGAAGGTCAAATTCGCGTTTTGTTAGTTCAATGAACTTGCCCATGACACTAACTGTATGGCGGCTGGTGTCCAGCAGCAGACCGGAGGCGGATAACACTACTGCATCTTCCTGGATAGTTTTTCTGAGGGCGGTGCGGATCCGAGCGAGAAGCTCCTCTATCGCAAAGGGTTTGGTAATATAGTCGCTCGCCCCGCTGTCAAGTCCGGATACTTTATCCACCACACTATCCCGAGCTGTGAGCATGATGATAGGAAGGTTGGAGGTTCGGCGAATTCTGCGCAGGACTTCCATGCCACTCAACTTAGGCAGCATCACATCCAGCAAAACGAGGTCGAACTCGCCGGTTTCGGCGAGTTCAAGCCCTGTTCTGCCATCAAAGGCCTTTGTTGTGCTATAACCCTCATAACCAAGCTCAAGCTCGACAAATCGGGCGATCTTTTCCTCATCCTCAATAATCAGTATCTTCGAACTCATTAAAAGCCCCGCCATTTCAAATAATTATTTTTTATCTTCCATGGACTTCTTAAGATTTACTGCAGCGTCTGCTGCGCTATTCATCGCGTCATTGACTGTGTTACCGCTAAGGTCAGGTCCGTTGAAGCGATAGCGAAAACCAAAGAATAGTCCGATGATAAGCAGTGGAATAGTAATCCAAGGGATGAAGATCAACAGCAAGGCGAAGGCCGTGACAGGAGCAGAAGCTTTACTTTCCTCACCCTTGAG
Source organism: Desulfosporosinus sp. BICA1-9 (assembly GCF_000802135.1). Classification (NCBI taxonomy): domain Bacteria; kingdom Bacillati; phylum Bacillota; class Clostridia; order Eubacteriales; family Desulfitobacteriaceae; genus Desulfosporosinus; species Desulfosporosinus sp. BICA1-9. Next base: position 3,215 of record NZ_JUEE01000002.1, on the reverse strand, counting down.
CACTTCGAAAGAATTTGTATTGCCCTTGCGGATCATTTTCAAGCAAAATCGTCCAAATTTCTTCATGAGAGAAATAAAGTTTTCCCCACCATGGCAGTTTTTAGTGTGCTTTTCCCAGCAATTTTCTCGGTATGTCGCTGCACTTGCATCCGCACTCTTTTGGCTATTGTAATAACCGCCTCCAGTTGGTGCATTTACCTTCCCCTGTTTCTCCAGATTGATAATGGCTTGAAGTAAATCCCCGTTAGACTCATCTAGGGCAGCCTTTGCCTCGTCGTAGCTTACATTCGCCATTGCCCGTAGTTTTTCCACTTGTTCTAAGGTTGTCATATAATTTCCTCCTTTAATCTCCTTGTTTTTTCCGCAAGTGAGTATGTATGTATTCTAACCAAAAAAACTTCAAGGAGAATTTGAGTAAAATTAAAATAGGATTAAAAAAATTCTATCTTATAACCACTCGTTTTACAAGCTACAGGACATCAAGAGCGCTTTTTTTGATGGGAGGAAGTTCTGTTTGACTTCTCGATGGGTCAAACCCATCGCTCGCAATTTCAATGGTGCTAGGATCTTTGGCCTTTGGAGAGCAGATAATTTAACAACAGATATTTACCATCATATAGACAATTATCTATGTGAGGAGTATAATATAGATAGATATTTATCTATATCTATATCCATCCATCCATCCCTATATCTATCTCTAAAGCTAATCCCAAAAAGATTTGGAGTGATTCTATGAAGTATGGTTACGCGGAATATGTTTTGCTATTTAAGGCAATATCCGATCAGACGCGCCTCAAAATAGTAGACTTGCTTTCTTGCGGCGAAATGTGTGCCTGTCAGCTATTAGATAACTTTAAAATTACTCAGCCAACCTTGTCATATCATATGAGGATTTTATGTGATAGCGGGATTGTTCAGGGAAGGCGTGAGGGGGCATGGATGTATTATAGTATCAATGGTACCGTAATAGAAAACATCTCTGAATTTTTAGTTGAGATTAAATCTAATCATGACAGGTGTATCAGCAAGTCTGAGGAAAATACTAATTGCAAATGTAAATGCTAAGTGAAATACAAGTAGAGGTGAAGATTAATGAACAGAGTAAACGTAGCCTTTGTCTGTGTCCATAACTCTTGTCGTTCGCAAATGGCTGAAGCCTTAGGTAAAAAGCTTGCAGCAAATGTCTTTGAGTCATACTCAGCGGGTACAGAAACAAAACCTAATATTAACAAGGACGCTGTTAGAATCATGAAACAGCTTTATGATATCGACATGGAAAAGGAACAGTTTTCAAAACTTATTACAGACATACCTCTACCTGATATTGTTATAACTATGGGATGTCATGTGAATTGTCCATATTTGCCTTGCAAGTATAGAGAGGATTGGGGTCTTGAAGATCCAACGGGAAAAAGTGATGATGAGTTTCAAAAAACGGCAAGAATAATAGAACGTAAGATTTTAGAGCTTAAAGAAAGCATATTAAGTAAGTCAATAATGAAGGAAAATCCTTAAAAGAGGTGTCGGTATGATAGAAATTTCCAGCAGAGAACTGAAAATCATTGAAACTTCAGCGGAATTGACCTTCGGTGATATTATGGGTACTTGGAAAGCCCGTTGGGGAATTGGCAGAATGACCTTTACCGTAGAACCCGGTCTGTATAGTTTGGGAAAACCCCATCGCAATTCTCCTGTCCTTGTTTCAGCCAATTATAAAATGAGCTTCGATAGCTTAAGAAAAGAATTGAATGGGGTAGATGCCTGGATTCTAGTGCTGGATACCAAGGGTATTAATGTATGGTGTGCCGCAGGGAAAGGAACCTTTGGGACCCCAGAGCTTTTAAATCGTATAGCTATAGTACAACTAGAGAAAGTTGTCTCGCACAGAACGGTTATAGTGCCACAATTGGGCGCGCCGGGTATAAGTGCCCACGAGGTTGCCAAGTTTTCTGGTTTCAAAGTAGTTTATGGGCCAGTGAGGGCTAAGGATCTCAAAGAATTTATCAAGTTAGGAATGAAAGCGACTGCTGAAATGCGGACGGTCAGGTTTACTACCTATGATCGCCTGGTTTTGACTCCCGTGGAATTAGTCGGTACTTTCAAAATTTCCTTAATGATTTTTGGCGTCCTATTTTTGTTAAATCTCCTTGGCTTGGGGCCTTTCGGGCTGGTTGATTTTTACGCTTACGTAGGTGCAGTCCTGGTAGGGTGTGTTTTAACCCCTGTCTTACTGCCGTGGATTCCCGGCCGAGCTTTCGCGTGGAAAGGCTGGATATTGGGATTTATTTGGGCAGTCATCGTTAATATGTTTAACGGATGGAATGGATGGACTGATATACCTCAGCATAGTATCTTGCGGGCTCTGGGGTATATTCTTATTCTTCCATCTATATCCGCCTTCTTAGCAATGAACTTCACTGGTTCATCGACGTACACTTCCTTTTCTGGTGTCTTGAAAGAGATGAGAAAAGCTGTTCCAGCGATTATTATCTCGATGGTCTTGGGAATAGTTTTGATTTTGGTTAATAGCTTTATTAAGCTCTAAGGAGTTGTTATTTATGAGGCATCAATATTTAAAAAATGTTTCTACTTTGAAAATGAAGCCAGATCAATGTACGGGCTGTGGCAGGTGTCTTGAGGTTTGTCCACATAATGTCTTTCTAATAAAAGACAAAAAATCGGTCATTGTGGATAAAGATCGCTGTATGGAATGCGGGGCATGCGTTAAAAACTGTCCGTCCAATGCCATAGAAGTTAAGCCCGGTGTTGGCTGTGCCTACGCTATCATTATGGGGTGGCTGACCGGAACGGAACCGAGCTGCGATTGTTCACCTGACAGCGGAGACAGCTGTTGCTGATTCAAACTTGAACAGGGTACTAACATATATAACAAAGAAGTGATTACATTCGTGGCACGGTCTTTGACTGAAATCATTATAGAACACCGAAATTTTCATGAAAAATGGAAATTTCGGTGTTTTAGTTATGAGTAGTATCAGGTATATCAACAATTATTAATGCTATAGGTGCATCGATATATGGTTTAGCTCTAGCTTTTACTTCTAAGAAAATAGTTAGTACACATTAACTTGGACACTAGAAAATAAAGGCTCAACGTAAAACAAAATAAAACAAAATAAAACAAAATAAAACAAAATAAAACAAAATAAAACAAAATAAAACAAAATAAAACAAAATAAAACAAAATAAAA
>NZ_JUEE01000001.1:0-39797 GCF_000802135.1 Desulfosporosinus sp. BICA1-9 | reverse complement strand
CAAATTCAGCAAAGCCGCGATGATCGGAAATCTGATAGAGTGTTTGAACAGCAGGCAGGCCTAGACTATTTGCGCAAAAAAACTGAGGTGTTTGAGCGTGAACAAAAAGTATAAGGTTTACTGGACGCAGACAAGTTTAAATGAACTGGCAAACATGTTAGCTTATCCCCCCGCAGTTAAGGAACGCATTTTCAATGATTCTTTTACTCGGTTAACTCATACTCCAACCCTTACTGCCAAGCAAATTCCATACGGAAAGCTGGAAGGTTATTGGGCAAGACTTGGACTCTATCAAGTTATACTTATATTTGATGTCGATGAACTGAATGCAGTCATTTGGGTTGATGGCATTAAACATAAGCGTCAAAATATATATTGGAAAAGAATATAAGTTACATTCTGCAAAGCCTCCTAAACTATCAGGAGGTTTTCTTGTACCTTACCTTGAATGTAACTCAACCACATTAAGTTACATAGTCAACCCCTGAAGGGATTCAGATTAAAAACTCCATCTGTGTTAGCATCTTCTAAATACGTCAAAAAATATTCTTTATCTTCTTCTGCTCTAAATATGTACTCTCTAGTGTTTCCTCTCTTTATTACATGGAAGATTGCTCCCTTAAATTTTGCTCTTGGTCTTCTACCCATCACAACCCCCACCAACAATATTGACATGTTACAATATTTAGCGCTAAACAATTATCCAATTATTCAGATAATTAATGTCAGGCACCCTACACTGAAAATACTAATACAGTATTCGACCTTCACTACCGTTTTCCTACTGATAAAGCACATTTTTCAATAACATACACTTATTTACTGCAAGGACAACCGATAAATTAAACGGTTGTCTTACTGATTTTCTTAACTACTGTGTGGAGCAGTCACCGATAGGGATCCCAAGAAGTATGCCCCGCCTGGGTGTAGGTCAAATTCGTGACGAATTTGGATTGCCGTTCTACCGCACCGAAATATTCAGCCTTTTCTGACCCGAGCACCTGTCCCCACCTTTTCACAAGCTAAACAATAAGTTGATAAGTTGGTGTCAGATAAGTTGGTGTCAGGCACCGGTCCCCTAATAAGTTGGTGTCAGGCACCGGGTTCCTTCAGGCTAACGGCGGTGTTGCTCAGGAACTAGCCACTTCACAACGGCGAGAAAAAGAAACTGAAAAGGAACTAAAGCGAGTTAAGAAGGAACTTCAGCGAAAAGAGTCAGCACTCGCTGAAACGGCAGCCTTGTTAGTTCTAAGAAAAAACATCAATGCGATTTGGGGACCAAAGGACGAGGAAGCCTAACCAGCACTGTGAATCGCGACATAATTATTAAGCTGGTAGAAATAGCCGTAGCAAGCGGAGCACGTCAACAGCTGGCTTGTGAAGAAATTGGTATATCCGTACGAACATTGCAACGCTGGTGTAAGAACGGGGCCAATGTCATCAATTTAATATACCAATTAATTACCATATATCTATTAAGGGAAATCAGAACTTAATTGTAAAATAATAGGTTGACGAAAAAACCATACACTCAAATAAGCCTTATAAGGCGCAAATTTTTCAATAAGTTACCAACCAATACCAGATAGTTTTTGAGTTCTATCACCGCCATCTCAATTTATGATTTTCGTTATACCTACTACCTAAAATTCCGCATTTTTTTATACCTACAAGGAGAAACACTGTAAATACGCCTTGGGGAATTCTGAATGGGGAACCACAGATTACACATGAAAGGAACGATAAGAGAAACCACAGATTAACACAGATTTCACAGATTAAGAAGGATTAAGTATAGAAAAATGGCGAAGATGGGGAGTCATTGAAGAAGTGATAATTATCAATTATCTCAATGCTACAGGATTAAACCGGCCTTTTATCAGCTTTGGCGAATATCAATTGAGTTACAAGCGATTTATAGTTTAGAGCCAAAATGTAAAAATGTATTTATTCTGTGTAATCTGTGTAATCTGTGTAATCTGTGGTTGATAAACTGAGTACCTGAATAGTCAACAAAAATAATGATTCTCAATTCAATTTGCAGGTATAATTTTTATACCTGCAAAACCACCAAAATGCCTGTAAAATCAGGGTTTATTAATGTAGGTATAATTTTTCACGGGAATCAAGGCTACTATTAATTATTACAAACCTCGCCTTGCATTCATTGGATATCTGTCTCTGGTAGTTTTAAAGTTACGCTCATTGTGCCTATCAGGTCTTATGGGAATAACGTTTCTCGCAATTTCCTGCAATAGTTTATTATACCTACGTTTACGTTTCTTTTCGTTTTTTTCCATCATGATAAGGACCAATTCGTCTTTTAATTCACTCACCATAATATTTACATTCGTTTTATAGGTGTATTTTAATTCTTTTTCTTCATGCTTTTCTTGTATGATTTCATCGGATTGCATTTTTGCTAACGCAGTCATATTCGCCAAAAATATGGTGGCATAGAAATCTTGCAGAACGGCTATTTCTTTTACACCATCAAAATTTTCAAGTTGAAGCCTTTGTTTCAGTTCATCATATTTTATTTCGATGCCCCATCTCTTAAAATATAAGACTTTAAAATCAGCTACAGTAAAGCTTTTATCAAACACATTCGTGACTAACGTCTCTATCGTACCGTCATCAAGAGCAAATTTCAGCACTCTAATTGTATAATCGTAACCCGAATGTCTAAATGTAATCTCTTCGTCGCTTCCCTTCACATTATTAACTTTCTTTAAAAAATTTAGGGTACACCTCATCACGAAATGAAGGTCATTGTCAATCAACTTTGCAATAAGCTCCTTTGACTGATAGCCTCTATCAAACAGGATCAGATCGTTTTGCAAGCCATAGTTTTTAAGCTTTCCTACATGTCTGATGGCGAGGGCTCTCTCTGACGATTTATAATTGTCGATAATCGCATCGATCATGATGTTATTTTCTACATCATAAAGGCCGGATATCCTGGCCCTTGCTATTTCTACCTTTCCATTTTCCGCATAACCAAACACGTTTCTCAATTCTTCAGTATTTTGTAGTTCAAGTGTTGATCCATCAATTGCGCAAAGTCTGTATCCTTTGTACAACTTCAGATCGGTTGCAGTGTACACCGTCTTAATCAGCTCTTCATGAAGAATAATAAATGCTTCAGGTAATATCTTTTGTCGTCCTTGAGAAAAGGCTTGCTTTCTTACCCCATCGGTTGTTCCGTGAATGTTCTTGAAAAAAGAATTCAATTCAGCCTGTAAACTCTTTCTTGAAAAATTCAAAATAAACAAGATCATATTCTTAAATCCCATTTTCCCCATCCTCGAAAAATCGTTGGGTTCTTTTCTTACACTAATAAGATACTCGTAGTTTTCAATAATTTCATAAATAAGTCGGCTACATTCTAGGAATAACCCATTTCTTTTCATCGGCGTCACCCATCTCAAATTGATATACCAAATAATGGTATCCAATTCGATTATGGGGATAGTCAGCACTTGTCAAGTGCATTTTTATATTTATTGTAATTATTCCAGAAAATATTTTTACTTTTTTGTCATTCCCTTTTTATTACATATTAAGTTTACGACATTGAGAACGGGGCTCCTGTAGCAGATCAGCGACCCTTGGCAAAGCGCCCTGAACCGGCGAATAATAAGTTGGTGTCAGGCACCGGGTTCCGCAACGCACAGTCCCCTTGGGGAGGAAAAGACGACCCCCGAAGACGAACTTCGAAGGCCTTTTCCGACCCGAGCACTACCGAGCCCGGAGCGAGGCGAGTATACTTTTCACAAGCTAAACAATAAGTTGATAAGTTGGTGTCAGGCACCGGGTTCCCTTAGTTGGTGTCAGGCACCGGGTTCCCTTTTGACCCTATCGGGAAGCTCCTGCTGGCGCAACACCGGTCCCCCGGTCGATCAGGGAATGATATCGCTTTGCAATTTCAGGATCTCTTCTAGAGGGAGTCCAGTTATTTCTGCGATGAGTTCGACCTCTAACCCTTTCTTTAAAGCCGCCTTGGCTGTCAGTACTCTGCCTTCTTCTCTGCCTTCTTCTTTTGCAGTTTCTAATATCCCCAACTCCTGCCCTAGGTAAGCAAGATAGTCGTCATATCCCCGTCGTTCTTCCTCGCTCATCATTAGATAGTCCAGCTTCTTAGCCGCCAGCAGGATTCCTGGTGACTTAAAGTCCTCACGTATTGCACCATGCTTGAAGAAATATACCCATTCGTCAATAGCCTCATTTATCATATCTTCAAATTTTTCAACATAAATCATGTAGTATTCTGGAAATACATTTTTGCTGGTAACGACAGGTGTTTCTATCTGTTTCGCTTTAGATTCGTGCAGAATAAGCGGTTTTTTCGTATGAAGCCCAATCAGCTCTGTTGTACCATAATATATAAAATCCGTGTTCTCTTTTTCATCCACTCGCATGGTATGATACAGAATACTGATAGATATAACTTTCACAACTTCGCTATAGCCCTTCCCCAGCTCCAAACCTTCCACAACTGCCTTTGACGTACCCCAAAGCAATCGTTGAAGGTAATCTGCCTCTCGTTGGTTTTGTATTTCAATAATAATTTGTTTCCCTTGTGAATCTTTGCACTTTAAGTCAACCCGGTTAAATTTTCTATTTTCAGCTTCTCGATTACTTTCGCTTTCTAAAATATTTTCTATAACGATTGTTTCTCTTAACAAGTTGGAAATAAACGCTTCAAGTACATCAAAATTAGCCTTGTTACGCAGTATATATTTCATAGCCCAGTCAAATCGCACGAGCTTTTTTATAGCCATAATTTTTCATTCCTTCCCCATATTTTATTTAGTTATATTTTACCATTGGCAGAGTGATTATTCCACCTCTTCTTTCATCATCAGCTAAAATATTGACTCTCTTTCTTAATGTGACACAATCTTCTTGTGTCACATTGAAGAATACCTGGAATGCCTGTTAAACAGGCCTCCAGGTATTCTTCAGAATTGTATGACGGTTAGCGCGAGCATTACTTCATGCTCGAATTGAGTCCTATAAGTGATGTTACGTTAAGTATTGCCGAATTTTCCAGGAAAACAAAAGTTCCAGGGCCCTTTCTGGAACGGGGACCACCGGGAACCGTTCCGGCGAGTAGACCTAGAAACGTGTCGCACTAACCAGTCCCCTACCAAGCCCGGAGCGAGGCGAGTATACTTTTCACAAGCTAAACAATAAGTTGATAAGTTATAAGTTGGTGTCAGGCACCGGTCCCCAGAGAAATTGACCAAAATATTGCACTTCAAGCAGCCAAACTTAGAGCTAGTTATGGATTTAAGACTCCCGACGCACTGTTTCTCGCCACTGCCATAGAAGAAAAAGCGGAAGCGTTCATAACAAATGATTGACGCTTACCGACATCATGCTCCGCGATAAACTCATCCCGCTCCTCTTCCAGGATCCCAAGAAGGATGAGCGCCTGGGTGTAGGTCAAATTCGTCACCAGTGACGAATTTGGATTGCCGTCACTGTCGGGGGAAGCAAGCAGTTTCTTTCCATACTCTTCGCAGAGCTGCGTCCAGACTGTCGAACCCTAGTTTTCACAAGGTAAACAATAAGTTGATAAGTTGGTGTCAGGCACCGGACCCTTGGCACCGGACCCTTTAGACCCTTTAGGCACCGGACCCTTTATAAGTTGGTGTCAGGCACCGAGGTCCTCGAAAGCAACTGCTGCAGGCATTAGGATGTGAATACGTTGGTGATACAAAATGGTATAAAAAGGTCTTAAAAAAGGCTGAGAATCAAATGTAGTCCCTAAATTACATTAAGATAAACCCTGGAGGTCTTGCTACATCTGGTGCTGGAAAAATTTTACGCCAAACTTGGGTGTTTAATGAATATTTATACAGATGATGATGAGGTCTTCATTTTTAGGCCACTTTTTCGGAGGCTTCTCAGGCACCAGACACCTTTAGGGATTGTGCAGAGCACTGTGCCCAAGTACAATGGCTCTCGACTTCTTCCCAGGTCATGTAAATTCGAACAATATCTTCCTCGATAAGTTCACTGCCCATTTGGACCTCAATAAACTCCAAATCCGTTAAAGCTCGTAAGCCGTGTTTGGCCCCGATAGGTATATTCAAAACGTCCCCTGGATTGACAGGAGATACTACCCCGTTAAAAGCGTATTGTCCTTCACCACTGATAATTGTCCAAACCTCACTCCGTTTATTATGAAACTGGTAACTAAAATTCTTGCCAGCTATTAGGCTAAGTCGCTTGGTTAAAACCTCGTTACCACCGGTAAACTTGGTATGGTCTAGAACACGATACCATCCCCAACGTCTCTCCTCAAACATCGGACGCAGGTCAAACTTGCCCACAAAGTCCTTAATCGACGGACTGGAGTCTTTATCCGTTACCAAGATTCCATCGGGGCTTACCGCTACAACCGCATTGGATATACCAAGAACCACTACCGGAATGTCCAACTCGTTAATGACATGGGTATTGAGGGAGTCTTCACTGAGGATTGCGTTACCTACCAAAACATTTGGCATTTCCTCTGTCAAGGTATTCCAGGTGCCAAGATCCTTCCAATCTCCATCGTATCTGAGAACAACGATATGCTTAGCTTTTTCTACCACTTCATAATCAAAACTTATTTTAGGCAATGTGGTATATTGCATCAGCAACTCTTCGTAGTCAATCGGAAAGCCTTTCTGATCAAGCTGCGAAATAATAAAATCAAGTTTAAAAGCAAACACGCCACAATTCCATAGAGCCTGTTGCCGAATAAGTTCCTTAGCATCGGTTCCCTTGGGCTTTTCCCTAAAATGACTTACCCTCGAATAAAGCATGTTATCTTGATTAAGTTCAGGAACGATATAACCATATTTTTCAGAAGGAAACGTTGGGGATACCCCAATAAGAGCTAAATTAGCCTCCGATTCCTCTAGTACCTTCTGCAACTCTTTAATCTTACTAAAAAAACCAACTTCGACATGGGGATCGACGGGTAAGACAACTACAGTCTCATCTAATCCGATCTTTTCCACGGAATAAAGGTAAGAAGCGGCCAGAGCAATCGCCGGAAAAGTGTCTCTCCTTTCCGGTTCAACAATCATCTTTACAGCTTGTCCCAATTGACCTTGAATCATATCGACTTGTGCTTTACTAGTTGCTACCAAAGAAGCATGAGCAAGGCCTACCGATTCCAACTGTTCCCAAACTCGTTGTACCATAGAAATTGGTTCGCCTTGCTCATTTTGTAGTACTTTCAAAAATTGCTTTGATCTAGCATCATTAGATAAGGGCCAAAGCCGTTTTCCAGAACCGCCGGAAAGCAAGACTAACTTCATTTTAAACACCCCTTAAATATATTTATTAAATAAGATTAATTAGAAACCTGTGAAGTAGAAAGCATTTCGAGTTTAATAAGGCATTAGTTAAATGTTTCATAAGGTTTTCGTTGCTAAACAATTTCTCTGCTATAATTCTTAAAAGTGATGGAAGTGTGGAATGCTTCAACTCCACAGCGGGAAGATACCGATGGGATAAAATGCTCCAATACAACATTAAGGAAGAACTCGTTCAGTAAATCTACTTATCCAACTCAAATTTCCTTAGCCCTTCCTCTAAAGGCACCTTGCTCTCCCATTGAGGAAGCACATTGTCGGGTAAGGTAATCTTCATGATCTCATTATCTCTATAGGGCAATGCCCCCCATTCAATATTAACTGAAACATTATTCACCGTTTCATACATTTCTACAATTTTTTTAAGTGGCATCGGTTTTCTGGAACTTAAAGAATTCACATTAAACCTTTGCCCTTCTTCTAACAATTCACTCGCCTTTATAAAGCCATCGACAATATCGTTAATGTAGAGTAAATCCATCTCCTGCTCTCCGCCTGACATCTTGAGTTGCTCTCCGCTTTGAGTTGCTTTTCGCACCAGATTTAGTATCTTTGCTCTGGTATCATCTGCTCCGTAGCTATCAGGAAGACGCAGAGATATTGCTTTAATCCCGTAAGTATTTGTGTAAAAGTGAAGAATATCCTCAAAAGCTTGCTTTGTAGAAGTATATAACGAGAACGGATTATACTCCATCCCTCCTACTGTTTGCCAAGATGTGGATGCGTTGATAATCTTAACAACGCTGCTAAGCTGCATTGCTTCCAGAAGTTGCGTCCCAAACAGTACATTGGAATGTATCAAATCTTCTATCTGATCCGTTTTATGTCGTCCAATAAAGCAGGACGCCAAATGGAATACAATATCCGGATGGAAGGTCTCCATCGCTTGCTTTAAGCTTTCCGTTGAGCCATTGTAATCAAAGAATTCAAGATCGTCCTTGAAGCTTTCCAATTTATCCAATCCGCTATTGGGTCTTTTTATAATGCCTATTTCCCAGCCTTGTTTTACTAACTGTCTTGTAAGACTAGAACCAATGTATCCGGTACCACCGGTGATTATAGCTTTTTTAACATTTTCAGCCATCACTTCACCTCATATACAAATGGGCTTTTAAACTCATGCAAACATTGGAATGATATGTCTCTACCAGACAACACTGGGTTTTCTACTTTCCAGTCTAAGCCGAATGAATCCCAACGTATTCCAGTATCTTCTTCCTTATGATAAGTTGTAGATACGTTATATAGCATTGTAGCATCGGTTAATGCACAAAACCCATGAGCTAACCCAACTGGTATATAGAGAATATTGTGTTTATCCGCTGTTAATTCAAAGCGATCATACTGCCCGAAGGTTGGTGAGCCTTTTCTCAAATCCACCAATACATCTAATACACTGCCTGTAATGCAATATACAAGCTTAGCATGATCGTGAGGAGGAAGCTGAAAGTGCATCCCTCTAATGACGCCCTTCTTTGAAGTCGAAAAGTATTGTTCAGCTAAATCAAATTCAAGTCCTTTTTCTTTAAAAAAATCTTCGTGGTAAGTCTTAATAAACGCTCCACGTTCATCAGTTAATAATCTGGGGGTAATTTCAAAAAGTCCTTTAATTTTACCTTCTTTCATTTCTAAGAACACGGCACTATACCTCCTTGCAAGCGAGGATTATAGTCTTAGCCATATAATCAATCTTCTCATCAGTTAAGCCCGGATACACGCCAATCCAGAAAGTATCATTCGTGATTTGATCGGTAACAGTTAAATCGCCAACTACACGATAGCCCTCTCCGGTTTTTCTCATTTCATCAAAACAAGGGTGCTTCACGAGATTGCCTGCAAACAGCATTCTGGTTTGAACGCCTTTATTTTCCACGTATTGAACTACCTTATTTCGATCCAAGCCCTCTTTGCATGTGATGAGGAATCCGAACCAGCTTGGATTAGAATTTACACAAGGCTCCGGCAATATTACCTTGTCTTCGATAGATGCGAGCGCTAATCTTAATCTATCGAAGTTATGTCTACGACGTTTCACGAATGACGGGAATTTATTAAGCTGAGCACAACCTATTGCAGCCTGCATATCTGTAGCCTTAAGGTTATAACCGAAATGAGAATACACATATTTGTGATCATAACCTAAAGGAAGCTCTCCATACTTTCTATCAAATCTATGTCCGCAAAGATTATCTTTTCCAGAAGGACAAACGCAATCTCTACCCCAATCTCTGAAAGAGCGAATAATTTTATTAAGCAACGGGCTATCAGTATACACTGCTCCGCCTTCTCCCATGGTCATGTGGTGAGGGGGATAGAAACTTGATGTTCCAATGTCACCGATAGTACCTGTTAATTTTTCCTTTCCGTTGAGGGTATATACCGAACCAAGTGCGTCACAGTTATCCTCTATCAACCACAGGCTCTGTTTATCGCAGAATGCTTTTACCGCTCCTAGGTCAAACGGGTTACCAAGGGTATGAGCTATCATCACCGCTTTAGTTCTAGTAGATAATGCTTCTTCTAACATATTTACATCAATATTGTACTGAGGAATTGTTACATCTACAAACACTGGTATTGCTCCGTATTGAATCATCGGAGTTACTGTGGTAGGAAAACCTGCCGCTACAGTAATAACCTCATCGCCACGTTGAACTGCTCTATCACCAAGCAAAGGTGACGTCAAAGTCATAAAAGCTAAAAGGTTAGCCGATGATCCAGAGTTTACTAAGCTACAAAATCTAACTCCTAGATACTCTCCGAACTCTTTTTCAAATTTATCTGTGTATCTACCGGATGTCAGCCAGAACTCCAATGCACTGTCTACCAGGTTTGTCATTTCAGTTTGGTCATATACTCTTGATGCATAAGGAATTCTCTGGCCCTCTTTAAATTCTTTATTCTGATTGTGGTAGATATTGCAGTACTTTCCGACCATAGCCAATATCTTTTCTTTGGCTTGTTGTTCTGTCATATTCTCAAACACGAAGTATCCTCCTTATTTATTCAAAAACTCTTCAATCTGTTTATCCATAATCTCTGATACGCTTCCGTTATCAAAGTACACCTTTGTCCACTCAACGGTCTTTTCTATGGCTTCTCTAATATGCCATTTGGCTCTCCATGCGAACACACTCTTTAACTTTGAGCAGTCCAACTTTAAGAAGTTAGCTTCATGTGGGCCACCATCATAGTTGTTAACCCAAGTTAGTCCATCGCCCCATGCCTTGCAGAACAAATCCGTTAAATCACCGGTTGTCACGCAATCACACTCATCGGGTCCTACATTATAATATCCAGCATATTTGCCTTCTTCATACTGCTTCTGCACAATCATCAAATATACATAGAGTGGCTCCAATACATGTTGATATGGTCTGGTGGAATGAGGATTTCTAACAATAAGATCCGTCTTATTCTCTACAGCCCTCACACAGTCCGGAATGATTCTATCCTTAGCAAAATCACCGCCACCAATGACATTCCCCGCTCTTGCTGTTGATATGGCTATCTTACCGTCAGCGAAAAATGAGTTCTTATAACTATGGGTAACCAGCTCTGAGCATGACTTGCTGTTAGAGTAAGGGTCGTATCCATCTAGAGGCTCATTTTCTCTATAGCCCCATTCCCACTCATTATTATGATACACTTTATCTGTTGTAACATTCAGAACAGACTTAACGCAGTTGCTCTTACGGACACATTCCAGAATATTCACTGTACCCATGACGTTTGTTTCATAAGTATATCGAGGGTCTTTGTACGATTCTCTGACCAGAGGTTGTGCTGCCAAATGAATGACTATCTCTGGCTGTCCATAATTAAATGCTTTCTCCAAACTCTCAAAATCACGGATATCTCCTATGATAGAGTTCATTTCCTTTTCAATCCCACTAATCTCAAACAAGCTAGGATTAGTAGGTGGGTTAAGCGCATAGCCTGTTACCTCAGCACTAGCATTTATGAGTATTTTACAAAGCCAAGCCCCTTTAAATCCTGTGTGTCCCGTTACAAATATCTTTTTACCCTTAAAGAAATCCAACATATTATTCCCACACTTTCCATGGTGCTTGTCCCTTTGCCCATAAACTTTCTAATAACTCTCTGTCTCTCATTGTGTCCATACACTGCCAAAAACCATGATGACGAAACGCTTTAAGTTGTCCCTCAGAAGCAACCGTCTCCAACGGGTAACGTTCAAACACGCAACTATCGCCATCTATATAATCCATAATCTCCGGATTCAATATCATAAAACCGCCATTAATCCAACCTCCATCTTCTTTGGATTTCTCTTTAAAGCTATTTATACCTTCACTTGCGTCAATATCAAGCATTCCAAAACGTCCACCCGGTTGAATTCCCGTAATAGTAGCAATTTTCCCGTGTGAATTATGGAACTCTACGAGTTCATTGATATTCACGTCAGCAACTCCGTCACCATATGTAAGCATGAAGGGCTCATTCCCAATATAATCCTTGACTCTCTTTACACGCCCACCTGTCATGGTATTCAATCCGGTATCAATCAATGTGACCTTCCAAGGTTCCGTGTTGTTGTTGTGAACTATCATCTTATTTTCCGCTGTAAAGTCAAATGTAACATCCGACATATGAAGATAATAATCAGCAAAGAACTCCTTAATCACATATTGCTTGTAACCACAGCATACAATAAAATCGTTGTACCCAAAGGACGAGTAATACTTCATAATATGCCAAAGAATAGGCTTCTCTCCAATTTCAATCATTGGTTTTGGTATTAAATGGCTTTCTTCACTTATTCTTGTACCGAATCCTCCAGCCAAAATTACAACTTTCAATTTCCCATCTCTCCCTACTTTTAATTCATGTAAAAAATCTTTTTAACTCTAATATAGGAATCCTTATATCCTATTTTAAACATTTTCCAAGGATTGGTTTTAAATTCTTTCATAACAACATATGGCCATTTCCAGTTGTTATAACACAACTGCACCAAGCATTGGACTATCATTAAACCATAAATCCCTAATGTAGTATATTTCGCAATCAATAACGAAAAAACCGTAATAGTCGCGCCGGAAACCAAAGCCGCTCCGACATAAGGTACATTATTCGAAAACGCAATGAAGGTAGCATAAAGTGAATGATTTGCCTCTAAGAAAATATATAGCGCAATGAAAGAAACCATAATAAGAGGTAAATCAGTGTTTGACTTTATCAACGCAACCAACGGCAACCCTACAGTTATCAGGGCGACTATTCCAGCAAAATATAGTACCCAGTAAACCGTCATTGCGCTCGAAAGAACTTTATAAAGTTCTTCTCTCTTTCCACTAATTCGCAAGTCTATCATCATTGGAGTAACTGTGGTAAAAAATGTTTGAGAAACTCCAGCAATAACTGTTATAATTTGTAACGATAATCCGTATGATGCCGTTGCATCTAAACCAACAAATGCTGCAGAAATCATAGTTGTAGATTGTGTGATTGCAAAAGATGATAGAGAAACTAACCCCACTTTTTTTGCGTTATACCACACTACTTTTATAGTTCCAAATACCTCAACACCTGTTACAGACTTCTTATACTCACCTATAGTTATACCTATACCTTTATAACTGTAAAGCATGAGCTTGGAAGAAATTCGGAGAATGAAACCACTTGTCAAATAAGCTGCAGCCAAAGCAATGAGGCCAAGTCCGGAATATAATCCTAGAACAGATAAAACAATCTGTGTAATTTTTGATAAAATAACCGCTTTTTGAGCTTGCTGTATTGCACCAACTCCTTTTAAAGCACTTGTCCAATAGTTATAGTAAATATTAAAAAACACAGCGATATTATATATGTACCAAGCATAAATATAGTTGTTTCCCGGTATATCTCTAGCAATATATTCAATATATCGCGTACCTCCTATCAATAAAACAACTAAAGCTGTTATTGCCACAGTAATGCTAATATATTTGCAAGATTTTAGCACTGTTACGAATAGTTTGAGATTAGTGCCTTTATTGCTATTTATTAGCTCATTATAGCCTTGTGCTTTTATCGACTCTAGACCGCACCACGCATAAGTGATATTTCTTATTAATGTTTGCGAAAATCCAAAATCTAAAAGGGTTACTAATGAACCTACACTTAGGAAGGTATACCACAGCCCCAATTCTGCACTAGAAATAAACCTTAGCGTAAAGAGTATAATTATTAAATTCGTACCCAAATTAAGAATATATCCCGCATAACTCCAAATAACATCTTTTTTCGTTATTATTATTGCCATTCAATTCCCTTTCGGACATGCATTCGTCTCATTATTCTTAGATCGGAAAAAAAAGTAATAATTTGCTTTTTAGATTTTATATTAAATGTAATGTTCAGAGAGTATATCCAGTTAAATTATTATATAAATCAATTATCTTATTTCCATACTCCGCCCATGTTCTCTTTATGACATATTTATATCCTCTTTCACCCATTAGAATTGTCTCTTCAATATTTTCATACATATGAATTAAATTGTATACAATTGAGTCAGAATCTCTAATCGGTACAATAAATCCAAATTCATTTTTTATAATTGGTGCACCGACATTTTCAGTTATTATTACAGCAGTTTTGCATGCTAAACTCTCATATACAACCATCCCAAAAGAATCTACTAATGATGGTAAAACCATTACATGAGCCTCGCTATAATAATTTTTCAAATTATTTCTACTTACTTTCCCAATTATATTTAACCATTTTTTTGCTTTATACTTATTTAATTCTTTTTTAATTATTAAATCAGTAATTGGGCCAATGATATTGAGTTTAAAGTCAAATCCTAAATTTTCCATTTTATCACAAGCCTCTAACAAATATTGGACACCTTTTAGTATAGTAACTCTTCCTACATACAAAATTGTAAATTGTTTATTTTTAGATTTTGATTGAGAAAAACTTGAAACATCAGCTCCAAGTGGTATACTAATAATTTTATTTTCATCGATTCCATTCTGTATAAATGATTTAACACAAATATTTGTCAAGGTTAAAATATAATCTGCTTGTTGGAACTCTAATTCTGATTTTTCGACATAATCGTCAAATAAAGACTTTTTAGAAGAACCATATCTTTTATATTCTTCATTACATACTTCCGCATAATACCTAGGGTGTATTCCACATTCAACGATTTTTATAGCACCATTATTCAGCGTCTTAAGCTTTTCAAATGATTTTAAAGCATATCCGTTAAAAGAATGAAAAATATCGCACTTATCAATATGTTTACTTGCGATCCAATCGAAAGACTGATGAGATAAGTAATTTAAATAGTTATGGAAATTCGGAAAAATTCTTGATAAAACTTTAAAAATCACTATATAATTATATAAACAAACTACATCTCCATTTGATGCATAAGCAATTAATGAAGATACTTTTTGCTTAGGAATTCCAGTAATATATTTACCTGAAATGCCATTCTTAAATATTTCGTTTACTTGAAAAGGTGTGTGATATTGAGCTCCATTGGAAATAATTATTCTCCTCATCATCATATTCTCCTTTGCAATTTAATTGAATATTTCGGTGTGGTAGAGCCACCAAATATGCTCAGAACGAGCCACTCTGTCGCTGGTGAACCACTGCAGAATAATACGGTTCTATGGATCCTAGCATGTCACTTCGTCGACCTAAGAGTGAGACTTTATATAGGGGCGGAGGATGCTACCCTATATCAAGGGATGGGGCTCCTGGCGCGCCTCATACCTCGACCCATAGAAGCATCCGACGTAGGGTCCCATGTCAAGTCTACCCCAGAGTGGTTCGCCCTGCGTGAAGGTGGCTCAGGTTTTGCGGGCGCTGTCTTAACTCAATCCGTGGCTCTCTCAAAGCATATTATTCAATTAAATAAATGTCATAAGTAAGATTAATTAACTTAAAATGCCAAAAAACTAGTTATGACTTCTTAATCATAATAGGTAAAATTCTTGTAAATAGTTGAAAGGCAATATATGGTATTAAAATAATATTTACATGATCAATATTACCTTCAATTATCATGATTATAAAAATATTTAGAATTAGATAAGAATAAATATATTTGTCTTTAATTATTCTGTAGTTTGAATGATTTGTGCTTATTTCACTTAATCTAATTTCAATTGAAGATAATGTCCATGCAAAAACTATTGAAAATAACCCTATTCCAACTAGACCATAATATAATAAAGCAGCACTAAAAAGTGGTAGTGCATTAGCGGTTATACCTTCTGTTGGAAAAAACAGTATACTTTTTGTATAAAAAGTTGTTACTCTTATATCTCCCATATTAAGTATGTTAAATACGTAGTTTTTTAAACCTAATAATTCACCACCACTTTTATAGTAATTTATCGCTGCAATTGCATCCGTAATTCCAGTAAATCTTCTTGTTAGAAACGCTAGCATATCTAAATCATTGTGCATTCTTAATGTATTACCAAGGTTTATAGAAGCCAATCCTATTAAAATGAAAATTACAATTATTATTTTATTTGACTTTTTCTTATAAAATTGCTGATTATCATCTAAAAATAAATTAAATAAAATTAGATGAACAGCATTCAATATGAAAGTACTTCTTGCACCTAGTAGTACGCTAGGTAATGCAGATAGGATTACAATAAACAATAAATTAATATAGTATTTATTACTTTTACCATATTTTTTATAAAAGAATAACACTACTATAAATTTGATGTAAATGGACATAGATAGTACTAAATATACAATAATTCCACTATGCGCAATCTTTGGAGATTTTCCTGGAACCAGAATCTGAAAATAATTTCTAACAAAGTATTCGATGACGAAATAACCTATCAACAAAATATATGGGTTAATTTTTGTTATATAAATTTTTGTTTTCTTAATTAAATTTGATCTATCAATTTTTTTTTGATTTAATTTATTATTTATCTTATAAATATGAATTCGTAATGTAATAGTAGATATTGAAATAATATAGAAAAGTAACAAATACTTAAAATAAATATATCTTAATTCAATATTCGTTATCAATGTTATTGGGATATTAAACCCTAAAAATCCCTCGGGTCTTACACTTGATTGTAGATATTGAAATACTCCTAAAACAAGAAAATATGCAGTATACAAATATGATACTAATAAGAATCTTGCACTTGAATAAAATATTATAATCGCACTAATACTAATAGCAAAAAATGAAATTAAAACATCTGATTTATATTCAATATTTATGCTTCTATAAAAAATAAAGTGGAACATAACAACAAAAAGCAATATTATATACTTTTGCATTCTAGATTTAATTTTAATCATCCTCTATAATTCTTAGCAACTTCATATTGCACTTACTCCATAAATATTCTTTTAAGACTAATCTTCTTGCATTATCTCCGATTTCTTCTATATTGATTTCCTTATACTTAATCTTAAGAAACAGTTCAATATAATCTTCAACTGTATTCGCTGCAAGATAATGGGTTCTATTTTCGGCATTAGGAAATGCATCAAAATTATATTCTAATCCAATTACACATTTCCTTAGAGCCCAAGCCTCTAAAATTTTATTTAATATTCCACATTTTTTCTTTACTGTAGAAAGTACTACATCAACGCTCTGGTAAAACTCTTTAACACTATCCACTTCACCAATATATTCTACAAATGAAAAACTCCTCAAATATGAAATTTGTTTAATACTCGCACCCCTCCCAGCTATAATAATCTTAATATCTGGGATCATAACTATTATTTTAGGCATATAGCCTTCTAAAAACCATTTCAAATTTTCTTCTGTAACAGCAGGAGTAAATGTAGTAAGAAAACCCACAGAAATAAACTTCTCATGCACTTTTAAATTACCACTTACTTTATCAGATGATAATTCAATATCCACCCCATTTGGAATTACATGAAGCTTGCATTTTATATAATTTTGATATTCTTTTTTAATAAAATCTCGATCAACTGGAGATACATAAATTACATCATCATAGAGTAATAATATCGATTTTTCTTTAAATCGATATATTATTCCCTTAAATATATATTTAATTTTATTCTTAATAGTCAACTTAATTCTATTTTCTTTATTAAATTCATTTACTGAAGATATATATAATGATAAACTATCCATTAAAAAGGCAATTTTTCTAATCTTACTTATATTTAAGATTTTACATATAAAATAACTAGGATTTAAAGTAAATGTTATAATTGCCCTAATTTCATTAATCTTTAATTTGTTTATTTTTTTAATCAGATTAATATAAGCAATAATATTAAAATTTAAAGGTATTTCTATTAATTTAATCTTATATAGATTTTCAATTGTATTGCAGTATTTATTAATGGGTATTTTTAGACCTCCAATTTGATTAAAGCCTTTAGGTAAAAAAATTATAACTGTATCCTTCATATTCTATCTCCATTTCAAATATTAAAACTATAGTTATATAGATTTAATAATATTCCTTAAACTTATAAATCTTGAAAGTATAAATCTCTGACCTTTATTTATATTTACTTGATTAACTTTAATTCCCCATTTATTTTCAAGAGAATTTATTTGATTACACTGTATAGTAATCACAAATTTATATAATATTTTAGAACTAATCTTGAAATATTGAAATAAGTATATTCTAAAATAATAGTCAATTTCTTGCCATTTTATTGCAGTCGTAACATTTAAACTCTCATTATGTTCAATTCTATAATTTGACAATTGTTCGTATATATACAAGCCGCCAAATTCTCTAATATAATTCGCATGCAGTATATAGTCACTAGATGGATAATAATCTTTATTATATCCCCCTAGTTCAATTAATTTATCTGTTTTAAATAATATTCCTAATGAGCCAGGACTCCAGTTATAAAAGAAAAAGTCCATTAAATTCAATTTTCTAATCTTTTTAAAAAGGAATTTTTTTATCTTTTCTTTAATTAATAATAATTTGTCTGAATCTTTACTATTTGATTTATTTTTTCTTAAATCTATATTTTTAGCTTGAGTGTATATTGCACAATTGTCGATCAAAAACTTTGACGAAATTGATAAAAAATTTTCTTCAAGCCAATCATCATCATTTAGAATTGTTATATATTCGCCTCTTGCCAATTGTATACATCTATTCCAATTTCCAAACATACCAATATTTTCTTCATTAATGTAATATAGTATTCTTGGATTATTATATTGTTTTATTAATTGAATATTTATGGATTCATCAGTAAAATTTGCCTCATTATCAATAATAATTATTTCAAAATCGTTATAATTTATTTGATTTAAAACGGAATCTACTGCTTGTTTTAAACATTCCGGCCTTTTATAGGTTGGTATAGCTATTGTTATTTTAGGATGACTAATATGATTTAAATTACCATGAATAAGTATGGATTTTATTTTTTTATCCGTAATAAAATTATCTTTATATTTGAAAAATTCTTCATTTTGCATATTTAAAATTCATCCTTCTACTTATTAATATATTAGAAAATACATCCTGCTTTTAATTTCACCCAATTTGATGTGGCTGAGCCGATCTTTAACATGCGAAACTCTAGACACGTTTTTATTTGTCAAGGGTGGCTGTACCCGCTTTAGTATCCTTCGTGATTACGACGAGCCTTCAATCATGTTCCATTTTTCCCTTTACCCAAGTGAAAAATGATATCTTCTTTGTGCCGCTCCTTCGAAAAATACCATTTTCGGAGGACTTCAGCACTGGTGGTATTTTTTAATCGAATGACAACGGGTACTTATGGATACTTATATGGCATGATCAAACTGTTAATTATCCAGTACCCTCTATCGAAAAATATAACGCATCTTCATCCTTAACAATCAAGTCCTCAATATGGCTATTGTCTGATTTACGACTACCTGCAATGTTTGCACTAATGCAGCGTTAGCGATCATTAGTGAACGAATAATCCGAGGACATTTTTTTTTCAGCCCATTGTACGGTATTACCAATAATTATTGCAGGATTACCTAAAACCATTGAATTAGTTGGGATTTTACCTCTTACAACTGATCCTGCCCCAACTATTACATTGTCCCCTAAATTACATCCTGGCATGAGAATTGATCTTGTTCCAATAAAGCAGTTCTGACCAACATAAATATCTTTTACTAAAAAAATTTCTTTTTGAAGTTTACGGCCTGTCGCCTCGACTGCTCTTGATAATGAATAATCATGTGTTAGAAACCGAACATCACTTGAAATAACTGTTCTATCTCCAATATGTATTTTTGAATAATCTTTCCCATCAAAAGATGTCGTTGTCCCAATATATATTGGATTTCCTTTAATGTCCATTCCTTGCTTTATTAAATATTTAATGTATAAATTCATGTAAAGAGCATGATTAAAACTTCCAATCAATTTGATAACTTTGCATATTAACCATCTAGGTATTTTTTTGAAATTATTCACATTATTTTTAATCATACCGCAACCGCCTTAACAACTATTTAATATTTTAATTAATTTATTAATATAATGAACTTCAAGATGATTTTCCATGACAGCTTTTCGGTTGTTTCTTCCCATTTCAACAATCCTCTCGGGATGATTTACAAGTTCAATAATTGAGTCAGAAATATTGTGTATATCTTGCGCTTTAACAAATACACCATTCATCTCTTCTGCGATTACATCAGGTATTCCCCCGTGCCGTGTTGTTATAATAGCCATTCCAGCAGACATGGCTTCTAATACTGAAATAGGTTGTCCCTCCTGCGGATAGTATGTTGGTAAAATAAAAATATCCCCATCCATTAACAATCTTTTCTTATTTTCGCCACTAATAACACCTAAGTGTTCTACATAAGCATATAGGTTATTATCTTTAACATATTCGAAGAATTCTTCCTCTTGATATTGGTTGACGAAATCTCCCGCAAAAACAACCTTGCATTTTATTTTCCTTTCGAATAGTATTTTAGCTGAATATAATACATCAAGATATCCTTTAGTTTTAATCATATTGGATAAATATACAATTTTCAAAGAGTTCTTACTCATGATGCTTTCTAACTTATTTTCAATAATATTGTCTAATAATATAAAATCATTATCAACACAATTTTCTACAACTCTTATTCTATTATCATCTATGATCCCATTAAACATCGACCTTAAACTTTGGCTTAATACTATCATGATATCGGCTTTAGAATAATATTTTTTTAACAATCTCTTAATGAGTGGACTAGACTTTTTATAAAAATTCAGGAACCCTCCACCGTGCAAATGCAAGACAATTTTTGCATTATCTCTTTTCTTATATATTTGATGTAGTAACGCAATGTCTCTTAGACCCCCAAATGTTGACTGAGCTATAGTCAGATAGTACGTATCAATCACATCTCTTTGCTGAATGAGCTTTAGATTTTTTAATGCCCCAATAACCATCTTAACTTTTTGAAATGTGAATTTCCCGCTCATACCCACTCGTGATCCAGATAAATTGACTGTTCGAATATTTAATATCTCGTTGCATTGCTCTGACCTTAAAATCGTATCCAGAGCTTTTGTATTTCCATTTATAGGTGGCGGCAAAGGACCAATTATGCAAACATTCTTCTTCAGATCCCTTCCACCTCTCTTTTTACCACATTCAATTTATCTCATCCCCTCTATCAGCATCCTATGATTAACAAAAGCATCCTCAATCACCGTATTCTTAGCCTCACCCTTCAGCACCTTATAGATCAACTCATACTCATTCCTTATACCCTTATCCTGCCTCAACTTCATAGTCGTCCTCTTAATGCTACCATACTGATTCATCTTAATATAATTATCCATCTCGCAAACTACACCATTTGAAAAAACCCTAAGCTGCTCTTTCGGATATTTCTTTGAACCCATCGAAGTATAAATAACATTGCCCACTGCACCCGACTTAAAGCGAAGGGTAATCAAACAGTTATCCTTCTTCGGATAAGCGTCATTCTGCGCAAATGTTACGTTGAGAGAAAGAAGCTCACTACCATCTAAGTATTGTATCACATCCACAAAGTGACATGCCTCGCCGATTATTCTACCGCCACCATTTTTTTCGTCCTGCGTCCAATGGTCTTCAGGAATATACCCAGCATTTCCAATATAGTCGTATACAGCAGGAATCTTATCCGTTGACAAGTTCTTCTTAATCTGCTGTACAAGCGGCGCATGGCGACGATTCATACCACAGAAGAGTTCTCCTTTAGATTCTCTGTAGGCTACCTCGATCTTATCAAGTTCTTCAATCGTTAAACATAATGGCTTTTCGCAGTATACACTCTTACCTGCCTCTAATGCTTTAACCACAAAGTTAGCATGGCTATTATGTTGAGTGGAAATAACGATTAAATTAATATCCTTATCCTCAAGCAGTTTTGTATAATCATTGGTAACATAATCAAATGGGAACACATCTTTCGCTTGCGCCGCGCCAATACCTCCGGTTGTAGCCAAAGCTTTAAACTGGTATAATCCCGTATCTTTCATAATAGGAAGCAGGGTGTTCTTGGCAAAATTACCTGCACCAATTAATCCGACGGATACTTGCTTTTTGTCCACTGTAGTCTTAGCTTTGTTGTTATAGATAACATTCGCCCACTTGGTTTCATTGGCAGGATACTTTAATAAAATGCCAATATATTTCTCGTTATTCTTGTTAGTAGTAATCATTTCATAGGCTATATCTGCTTTTTCGAAGTCGATCTCGTGGGTAATCAAATCTGCAAAATCAGAACGTTTTTCTGTTATGAGACGAATGAATTCTTCTATGTTTCTCCCTTCAGTAAAGCGCACATGACCTATTGGGTAATCGATACCTTTTTCTTCGTAATTCGCGTCATAACGTCCAGGACCATAGGAACGGGCGATTGTAAATGTCAACTCTTTTTCATAGTAAGGACGGCGGTCAATGTCCATTTTCGTAACACCTATCATACAGATGATCCCACGGTCACGAGCTATAGCAGCAGCCAAATCCATAGGATCATTACTATTTGCTGCAGCTGTTATGATAACCTTATCAACACCTCTACCTTTAGTAAGAGATTTGGTGATGTCCGCAGCGTTCTCATCATTTGAGGAAACAAAAGCCTTGAGCCTAGTTCCTGGTAGTGATTTATCTTTAATGTCGTAGCCAATTACGTCGCAACCATAAGCACTTAAGATACGGGCTGTTACATGACCTAAAAGTCCCAGACCGATTACCGCTACAGTTTCACCGGAAACTACCTGGGCTTGATGGATCCCCTGCAAAGCAATTCCACCCAAAGCACACAATGAGCCTTGGCGATAGTCTGTTAGTTCATTTGGGATTCTTGCAATTAGATTTTTATTTACACGGTTTACTTCGCTATGGTATGCCTGTCCAGCTATA
Organism: Desulfosporosinus sp. BICA1-9; assembly: GCF_000802135.1. Classification (NCBI taxonomy): domain Bacteria; kingdom Bacillati; phylum Bacillota; class Clostridia; order Eubacteriales; family Desulfitobacteriaceae; genus Desulfosporosinus; species Desulfosporosinus sp. BICA1-9. The sequence goes on along the minus strand of NZ_JUEE01000001.1, from coordinate 17,022 downwards.
GCAACCATGTCACCTTTATCAACTTCAGTTACTCCTCGACCACATTCAACAACCTTACCTACTGCTGAGTAACCCATAGGCATTGGCTCATTTAAACGAGTAAAAGCACTCTCGATAGTGGTTACAACACCATCTGTAGACATTTTTTCCAAGACTTTTTTGACCTGATCCGGTCTTTCCAGGGCTTTTTGAATTAGATTCTTCCCGCCGAATGAGGTAAGTCCTCTCTCTGTTCCGGCACTAACAACTGAATAGAGTGTTTCAACCAGTACGTAATTATCCTTTACAGTCGGTAATGGCGTGTCAATTAATTTCACCGAGCCGTCGTTAATCATTAGAAATAATTGCTTCATGTAGTACCATCCTCGTTCTTGCGATTTATTCTCAATACCAGTCTGAATGGATTGCTCTGTACTTCTTAAATTTTATAAGCGTCATCAATACCGCAGATATTCTTAGTGTCCAGTACCACTTTGCCTTTTAGCTTGTCCATCTGTTCTTTAATTTCATTATGAGCTACCATAATCACAACCAAATCAACATCAGCCAAAAACTTATCTAAATCATAGTACTGGTTCTCAACTAATTCTCTCTTAACGAATGGATCATAAACCTTCAGCCCTGGAGCAAGATGTCTTTCCATGCTATCTATTAACTGTAATGTCGGACTTTCTCTTACATCTTCAACATCTTCTTTATAAGTCAAGCCATAAAGACCTACTCTTGTTAAGTCAGTCATTCCCTTTTCTTTCATTATGTCGTGAACTCTTTCCAGCACGAATTCCGGCATAGAATCATTGATTTTCCTTGCTGCTAAGATGATATTAGCAAGTCCCGGATAATCTCCAACTAAAAACCATGGGTCAACAGAGATACAATGGCCACCAACACCCGGTCCCGGCTGAAGGATGTTTACCCGAGGGTGCATATTTGCAATCCTGATTATTTCATATACATCCATATCATCTAAACGGCAGATTTTTGTCAACTCATTAGCAAATGCTATATTGATATCTCTAAATGTATTTTCAACAACCTTAGTCATCTCAGCCGTTCTGATATCAGTTACCGCGATATCACCTTGACAGAATGAACCGTAGAGTGCTTTAATCTTCTCCCCCACTGCCTTATCATCAGCTCCGATGGTACGCGAGTTGTTTTTCAACTCATAAACCATATCTCCCGGTATAATTCTTTCAGGAGCATGGACTAAATTGATGTCTTGTCCGATTGTAAAGCCACGCTCTTCGACAACCGGGCGTACGAACTTATCGATTGTTCCAGGAGATATAGTAGATTCTATTACTACAGTTGCTCCTTTGGGGCACACTTCCATTATACTTTTAACTGAAGCAAATACATAGCTTGGGTCAATCTTCTTACTGAATTTATCATAAGGAGTGGGTACTGCTATGATATACACATCAGCTTCTATATATTCAGTTGAAAACTCAATTCCTTTTTCTAAAGCTTCATTAAAAAGGCTGTCGAGGCCTTCTTCTTCAAAGGTAGTTTTGCCTGACTTTAATGTAGCTACTAACTCCTTATCATAATCTGTTCCTACTACATCCACTCCATGGGATGCGAACATTAGAGCTGTTGGCAAGCCAATATAGCCAAGCCCGATTACATTAATCATGGGAATACCTACTTTCTAAAGACTTTGATAATTACCAATTAATTTCTAGTTTTATTCCCTCTTCAAAGCTTAATGGCCTGTATCCAAAATCCTTAGTAGCTTCTTCATGAGAAAAGTCTTTGTTTTCATTAAGTCTAAGTACTTGTTCTGCCTTCAATTTCGGTTTCTTTGACACTTTCTCATACATATTCAACAGTTCATAGCTTAGTTTCATAGGAATGTGAATTCTAATTACGTTCTTCCCTAGAGCTCTGCCTGTTGTATTAACAATTTCATTATAGGTAAGAGGTTTTGCTCCAGAAATATTATAGGCCTTCTTAATACTGACAGACGTTTCATAAGAGCTTACTATCGCTGTTGCTAAGTCTTTTACAAACACAGGTTGCTGCAAATATGTTCCGTCACCTAGTATGGGTAAAACTCTTAATCTCTTTAGATATTTTACAAGTCTCCACATGTTGCGGTCTTTAGGAGTTCCATAGATCATTGTTGGTCTGATTATCGTATAATCCAAGCCGCTTTCTTTAATAAGTCTTTCTGCTTCAAGTCTAATGCCTTTACTATCAGGATTAAGCTTTGTAAATACTCCTGTAGTGCTTACAAAAATAGCACGTTTTACATTCATCTCTTTACATGCATTAATAATATTCGGTGCATGTCCAAACCCAAGAGAAGCAATGTTAATAAGGACTTCCTTTCCACTTAATGCCTTACAAATCGATTGATAATCATCCAGTTCCCCGTAAACATACTTAACATTCAAATTATTGAAGGTATTAAGATTGCTCGTTTTTCTAACAAAGCAAGTGACATCATGACCTCTATTTATCAATTCGTTTAGAACAAACTCTCCTAAAAACCCTGTTGCTCCAGTTAATAAAATCATACGAATCTCCCTCTAAGCGTCACGTATTATTTCTAGATATCTCTCCGCTAGCGTCTTTCTAGAATAATGCTTTTCAACATAAGCTGGGCCACATAGTTTCATCTCATTATATAAAGTCTTATCCCGCTTTAAATCAAGAATTGCTTGTCTGATTTCTATAGGATTGTCTGGTTTAACGACAGTAGCAGCTTTCGATTCTTTCAAAATATCAGCTGTCTCTCCCTCTACACTAGCTATTATGGGAACACCACATGCCATTATTTCAAACATTTTTGACGGTATGAAGGTTTTAAATAGCTCAATATTCTTAAGTGGGATTAAGCAGATATCGGATGCATTGTAGAATTCAGGAATCATCTCTTTAGGTTGCGCATTAATAAACTGCACATTAGTTATTTTCTTTTCATTGACAATTTTCTTTAATTGACCTTTTTCTGCGCCTTCCCCAATAAATAAGAATTCGATATCTTTCACTTCTTCTAAACTCTTAGCAACTTCCAATATCGTTTTTAAGTTTTGCGAGATACCATGAGCACCAACATAAGATATAACAAACTTGTCTTCTATATTATATTTATTTTGGAGGGCTATATTTTTCTCTCTCGGATAAAACAAGTCCAGATTAACGCCATTAGTTATCACATAAACCTTTTCTTTGTCGATCCCTCTTTCAACAACGTTATCCTTAAACGACTTAGTGACCATGATTAAAATCTTACTTTTTCTATAGAAGAACAGCTCCATCTTTTCTAATACATTTGTTATAGTTCCTTTTTTCATAACACCCAGTTCAATCATTGCTGCTGGCCATAGATCACGGATTTCTAGAACAAAGGTTGCTTTTTTCCTTAAGCTGTACCAATATCCAGACATAATAGAAAAGAATGTAGGGGAACTCGTTATAATTACGTCAGGTTTTTTAATTTTTTTCATGGAGATTAAAACGGATGAAAGCATAAAAGAAATATGCCCCAGTGTCTTCTTAACAAATCCTTTATTAGGTGTCGCATAAACATAGTTCCGATGTACGTGGATACCATCCATCACCTCATGCTTGTACCACATACCCTTATATTCATTAGGGATAATGCCTGTGGGATGATTTGGAAAGCAAGTCACAACATGTACTTCGTTACCAAGTTCAACCCAGTGTTTAGACATTTCATATATTCGAGCTGAAGGTGCTCCAATTTCCGGAGGAAAGTAATGGCATATTACTACTATCTTCACAGCATATCTCCCAGCTCTTCAAGATTAATTATTAGCTCTTGATTACTGATTATTTTAATTTCATGTTCAGACTCAATAATTTCGATATTATTATTGCTCAAATCTATTAAGTACCCAAAAAAATTTGAGGTGTTTTTCCTTTTAAGAATTAGGTGGCGATTCTCTTCTTTTACGTTGAATCTTTCCGAATACCATCCTTTTTCAATGTCAACATTCTTTGTTCCTATTGCTGTTATTTGTATAGGTTTATTTCCTACCAAAACTCCGATTGCCTTTTTTTGGACATCTATCTTTGCACCAGGAACAAAGTGAACATAGCTCATGATATTACCGTTCAACTCGGATCTTATCTTGTCCAAGACTAGGATTTTATCATCATCAATGATTCCAATATATCTTTTATGATCTACTCCATGATAAGAAGTATAGGCTCCCGAATAGAACTTAATATTGTTATGAATGAATTCTTTTCTTTTTGTCCTTGTTATTCTTTTAGCAATCCTAAAACTTCCCCAATACTGGGATTGATCTTGGTTTGATACTGCAATGGTATTATGGGCCATGGTACTTCTAAAGTAATTCCTCCACTTTCCACTTTCATATTTATATGTGCCAGAATTGACAAGCACTGGTGAATTTTCTATAGAAAGTTCGAAGCTTAAAGCATCACAATGGCCATGAGCAGGTAGAAAAGATGGACAGATGTCTCCATTGTCCAATATCAATTTAAAGGCTGCATTCTTGACAACATAAAATCCGCTATGCTCATAACTCTCTTTGAATTTTGGTGTTAATCCAAAATATATTTCACAGACTTTCAGAAGACACTTATAATTTTTACTAATGCCATCTGCACTATCGTTAAATGCAGGTGTTTTTCCAAAGCCTTCTTCAAAGCTATATGTTGTATCAATCATCTTTTGGATAAATGCGATTAATTGATTATAAATAAGTTCGTGTTTTAACCAGACTGTGATCTTTATCAAGTCTTCTAGAACTATTTTGTGATACATCGGGCTTAACTCGAAGTGCATCCCATCCTCTAAAATCTGTTCGTCCAGCTGTATTAACAGTTCTTTAATGAACTTGTTTTTTACCTTTGCTTCTTCAAAGAAAATGCTCCCAATGATTAATGCTTTTATATTCTCAAAATAATGGTTTCCTAGAACATCTTTTTCAAGGTTGTTCTGCAAATACTGGTATTGCAGATACATTGATTTCTTTAACATGCTGTTGAAATTATCATCTGAAATGACTTTGTTTTTAAATATTTGGTAGGTAGCTATCCATGTTGTAAGTCTTAAAGATATTGTGTACGGATGCCACCCATCTCCATCAGGAAAAGGGTTGTTCTCTATCCAATTTCTAATTAAAAATTTATATTTTTCATAGTAACAGTCTAATTCATCTTCCTTGGAATACTCAAAAGCCAATTTGAACAAGTACTCAAAATAGTGTAAGTTATATCTCCATAAATGTTGTAACTCTTTGTTATTCCAAGCTTTTGATAACTCTACTTTGTTTTTTATATTGATGAATTTAAACTCGTCATTAAGCAGTTCTTTGGTATTAAATCTATCTAGGTATTCCATATCAAAATCCAGTTCTGGAATAAAATATCCAAAATCCACTTTGACTTTCATGTTATTAGAAATATGCACTTTTAGTAATTTTCTTTTATACAGTTCTCTCTTTACTCTATTTGTCACTCTATAAAAAATCTGTGATGGCTTGAGATATTTTATTGTGTTTATATATAATATGATCTTCTTGTCCATCAAAAGCCCCTCATTACCCATTATTGTTTGCTGTCTTCACTTACTTCTCTGTAGCTCTTATACAAGCACTACTTAAATACGGTCAGTCCTCCCCCTTTGGCGATATCAAGGGACTGTACGAATTGCCCTTTCTTTACTAAATAAAACTCAAGCCTATAAAAAGACTTGAGAAAGCTTTCTAACACGGCTGGGTAATAAAGTGTTCACCCCTCCAACCACACACCCCCGCCCAACCCTCACCCCAACCTCCACAACCGCATAACTCTCCACCACGACCCCGCCAGCCAAAACCGCTCCCTGCGCAATGTGAGCAAAATCTCCAACCTTACAATCATGATCAATCACAGCAGCAGTATTCACTATCACATGCCGTCCTATCCTAGCGTCAGCATTAATAATAACCCCCGGCATCACAACGCTACCTCTCAGTATCTCCACCTTACTCCCTATAATAGCAGCCGGATGAACTAATCTCACATAATCCAATTCCAACCCCTCGTACTTCTCAACAATCGCTTTCCTCACCAAATTATTTCCAATAGCAATAACAAAACCAACACCATCCCTAACCCAAGTCGGCAATGTCTCAATCCTGCCAAGATACAATCCACGCTCTTCTCCTACCGGCTCCTTATCATCGAGGTATCCCAAAATCCTATACCCATTTAACCTAGCAATGTCCGTCACAACCTTACTGTGTCCGCCCATTCCTATAATAATAAGTTCAGCCAATACTCTTCACCGCCTTAACCTATTACCTCTTACATTGCACTTTCTCTCTTCTCAATGATATTTGGATTACGGGCCCCTTCTCGAACCCCATCGGCCTTAAGAACCTTTAAAACAGTAAAGAATAATATCTTAATATCAAGGGCTAAATTATGATGTTCTAAGTAATAAAAATCAAACTCAACTTTCTGACTTATTTCCAGACAGTCCCTTCCGTTTACCTGGGCCCATCCCGAAACACCGGGCCTTAACGTGTGCACCCCACATCTTGTTCTTAAATCTATCAAGTCATACTGATTAAATAAGGCTGGCCGTGGTCCAAAAAATGTCATATCCCCTTTAATAATATTAAACAATTGAGGCAGCTCATCTAAACTACTCTTTCTTAAGAACTTCCCAAAAGGCGTAATATAGCTCTGAGGATCGTTTAGTAAATGAGTCGCCACATTGGGAGCCTCAGTTCGCATGGTTCGAAACTTGTATAGAACAAACTCTTTGTTATTTCTTCCGATTCTTCTTTGGCTAAATAAGGCTGGACCTTTAGAATCAACTTTTATAGCTAAGCTGATTACAAGTAACAAAGGACTTATAATACAGAACAATATCAGGCCAAAAAGAATATCTGAGAATCTTTTCATATAATCCCCCCCAAACTTACCCCATCTATACGTATATGTTCTTAAAGACTTAGAATAATCCTCCCCTACCTAGCAGACACCCGCTCCATCCCCTTCTCCCCCGGAAGCTGCTGAAACCCCACCACAACCCTTCCCAACTCCTCAACAATCTCTTCTCTCGCCAAGTACGATCCCCTCTCGCGTATCATCTGCACCAATCCCTCAATCCCCGCTACATCCACCCCACTCGCCTTCGCCACAAAGATCCTATGGTGCTTTGTACTCGTCGTCCCCTCATCCGCCGTGAGCAATTCCTCGTACAACTTCTCTCCAGGCCTTATCCCCGTAAACTCAATCTTAATATCCACATCCACGTCAAACCCGGACAAGCGAACCAAATCCCTCGCCAAATCCACAATCCTAACCGGCTTCCCCATATCCAAAATAAAAACTTCCCCACCCCGAGCCATCGCCCCCGCCTGGATCACAAGCTGCGCTGCCTCCGGTATCGTCATAAAGTACCTCACCATCTCCGGATGAGTCACAGTCACCGGCCCCCCCTTGGCAATCTGTTTCTTGAAGGTCGGAATGACGCTCCCTCGACTCCCTAGGACATTGCCAAAACGAACAGCGACGTTACGCGTCTGGGAGCGGCGATCTAAACTTTGAATGATCATCTCGGCCACTCGTTTCGTGGCCCCCATAATACTCGTCGGATTAATGGCCTTATCCGTGGAAATCAGCACAAAGGTTTTGACCTGGGTCAAGTCCGAGATCTCGGCCACATTATAGGTTCCTAAGATATTGTTCTTCAAAGCTTCCTCAGGGTTGTGCTCCATCAGTGGAACATGTTTATGAGCAGCAGCATGAAAGACAACTCCGGGTTTGAACTTTCTGAACACTAATTCGACCTTTTCACGATCTTTCACATCCAAGATCTCGGTGACAAGATTAATTCCGGGACAGTCAGAGCGCACTTCTTGCTCGATATCAAAAATACTATTCTCACCACGCCCGACCAGGATCAGCTTTTCCGGGTTAAATCTACAGATTTGCCGACAGAGCTCTGAGCCAATCGATCCACCGGCTCCTGTGACTAAGACGGTTTCCCCGGCTAGATAGCCCGCGACTTGCTCGATATCAAGCTTCACCTGGTCCCTTCCCAATAAATCTTCAATCTGCACTTCACGGATTTTCAAGGCATCTACTTGTCCGCTCAAATAGTTATAAATACCCGGAATGATCTTAATGATAACCCCACTTTTTTCACAAAGCTCGGTGATATCCCGAATAACATTCCCCGGTGCCGAAGGCATCGCGATAATGACTTCTTCCGCCTTGTGTGATCTTATAACTCCCGGGATATCCTTCCTGGTTCCCAAGACGGGAATCCCCATCAATTTGAGCTTTTGCTTTTGTGCAGCGTCATCAATAATCCCTACGGGATAACCTTCTCGATAATTGCTGTTTTTCAGTTCTCGGACCGCTAAGGCCCCGGCATCTCCTGCCCCGATAATCAGGACTCGCTTCGGTATTCCCGGAATGCGAAGGTTAAAAACCCCGTCTTGCAAGATCCGCCCTAGGAAACGAGAGCCCCCGATTAAAAACGTGGAGGTCAACCATAAGAGTACGGCTACCGTATTCGGATAGCGCATGGGGGCTAAGAAATAAATAACGAGTACGACACTACTCGTTCCGACCGTGACCGCATAGAGAATTGACGTGAGTTCACTGATACTGGCATACTGCCAAAGCCGATTATACAGACCGAATAAAGAAAAGACGAGTAGGTAGATGAGTGTGCCAGCCCAAGCGGTATGATAATAAGTCAGGAAATATTCCTGTGGAATGTCTCCTTCAAAGCGAAGATAAAAGCTGCCAAACGCAGCCAGGTTAATGAGTACAGAATCCACTAACATTAAGCCTAACGATTTTCGGTTTAAGATCATGGATGGGACCTTCCTTTATTTACTATATTTAACCTCCCTGTCCTTCGAGACCCTCCTCGATATAAAATACAAAGATTTTTAACCCTTTGAGGTTAAAAATCCCGACTCTGCTCCTATTCCTATAGGTCCACAGTCCTAGGACAAATGTACTTATACTTATAAGTATTTTCGTGAATGATGACTCAAAGTCCTCCTCAAGAAGTATCCATATTTCTTACAGGATCACGTAATTTAATGATTATTCGTTAAAATACAAGTTGTTTCGCACACTAATCCTCTTCTTTCCCCCTCAATCGTTTATAAAACCTCCAAAATCTATTCATTCTCTTCTTTTTAATAGGCCCATTGAGGATATACTCCCTTTCACCCGGCAGAGGCTTCCCGGCGATGATGGTTTGAGGATTGATCAGCGTCACTTCTCGGAACCGTTCCTCACCAACGACTTCCTCGACACTTTGAAGTGCCTCCAGATAGGTGGAATCCTTTTGAGATGTACGATGAGCATCGGATCCGACAAAGTGGATCAGATTACTCCGGAGCATGATTTCAGCAAGTTCCTGAGACTGGGGGCCATATCTGCCACTCAAACTTCTGAAGTTCAACTGAAAGAGAACTCCATTTTTTGCCCATTCAAGTAAACGTGCCGGCTGGTCGATCAACCCCTTGTTCCGTTCCGGATGGGCTAGAACCGGAGTAACCCCCAGGACCTGGAGCTCAAAAAAGACCTGCTCCGTATACTGGGGAATCTCCAGCATGGGCAACTCTACCAGGAGATACTTGCCGGTATTCCCCAGGGTCAGTAGTTTACCCTGGCGCACCCACTTGGCCAGATCGGGAAAGATATAGTTCTCCGCGCCCGGTAAGATTTCCACTGGGATCCCTGCTTCAGCTACTTGCTTAGATACCTGGTCTGTTGCAGCTAGGATCTCCTCTGGGCTCAAAGAGTCGTTCCCCTCCAGGACATGCGGGGTGGCAATCAGCGTCTTAAATCCTGCCTTATATAACTGACGGACCATCCCCAGTGTTTCTTCCATAGTATCTGACCCGTCGTCCAGCCCGGGCAGGATGTGGCTGTGGATATCGATCATCTAAACTCCCCTATACACTTTCTGATAATACCGTTTTTTTCCAAACTGTTATAGTACTAACATCTTCTATCACTATTATTCGTCATAAATTGACTTTTTCCTGCAACTCCTATCTATAATACACTCACATAATATTTTACAATTCTAAGGTAACAAGCCATCGAACTTATGTTACAATGATGTTACATAAAACAAAAAGAGGTAAATAAAAGTATGTCTAGTATCAAGGTTCTCATGGTTGATGATGACCCTAGCGTCTTAAGGCTCTTAGAGTCGGCCCTGGTCAATAACGGTTATCAGGCCTATAAGGCGAATTCCGGCGAGGAAGCTTTAAGTATGCTGGAATTCATGAGCATCAACCTCGTCATTTTAGATGTCATGCTGTCAGGTATCGATGGCCTGGAAACCCTCAAGAGAATACGAAACCATAGAATCTACGGGTCCATTCCCGTGCTCATGCTGACAAGTCGAGCCAGCGAAATTGATAATGTCATTGGCCTCGAATTAGGTGCCGATGATTATATTTCCAAACCGATCCGCTATCACGAGCTTATTTCACGAGTCAAGGCTGTTCTGCGTAGGACAGCCCAGAGTGAATCATCCTCTTTTACAAAGCTTTCCTTCGGAAGTCTGGAAATTGACCTGGACTCTCGTACTGTCACTTTAAAGGGCCAAGCACTACCTCTTTCTTTTAAAGAGTTTGAGTTGCTGAGTTTTTTGGCCAAAAAGCCTGGCAGAGTTTTCACTCGAAGCGAACTATTAGATGCCCTTTGGTCTGAAGAGGTTTTTTTGGAAACGCGGACAGTCGATGTCCATATCCGGAGAATTCGTAAGAAACTCGAGGAAATGGGGCAAAGTACCGGTCTTATTGAAACGGTTAGAAACGTAGGTTATCGCTTCCCAAATCCGCCTTAATGATTTGAAGTTCTCCTATTAATCGTCCCATTAAATCCGTCAGTTCCAAGTAATGCTGCTTAGCCTCTGGCCAAGCTCTCTTCTGAGCCTCTCGTTCCAGCTCCCCGGCGAGCCTAAAAACCTCCATAGCATATAGACAGGATAAAGCGCTGACCAGTCGATGGGCGCTTTTTTCTAGTTTATCAGGGTCGCAGGCCTCCAGATCTGTCCTGATGTCGTCCATCCACGTCTCGTGATTTCTTAAAAAGTCCTCAATATTGAAAAGCATCACGTCTCGGCCAAATAATTCAGCTTCTTGGCGGAGCACTTTCATATCAACCAGCCGGTCACCTTTTAGCGAAGCCTTCACTTCCCTGCTTGGCTCAAGGGTCTCCCTTTCAGGTGTCTCTTGCATAAATTCTAGGGAACGACGAATTTGCTGCAGGATGCTGATTAATTTTTTCTCTTGAATCGGTTTGTCCAGGTAGTAATCCATCCCTTGTTCGAGAAGCTTTTCTCGATCTCCGAGAATGGCTGAAGCGGTCAAGGCTATAATAGGGATATGCTTTCCCGTACTAGCTTCCAGGGCTCGAATGACCCGGGTTGTCTCTAAGCCATCCATGATGGGCATATTCTTATCGAGCAAAATACAGTCGTACTCCTGTAATTTCAGGGCTTGAACCAGTTCATAGCCGTTGTTGACGAGGGTGACGTCACAATTATGATAGGCCAAGATGTGCTTGATATACATCTGATTCGCTAGATTGTCTTCGGCTGCGATGACTTTCAAGCACTGCAAATCGTCTTGCTCATGATCATCAAAGTCGAAGCGCTCCTCGGTCACGGCGATCTCCTGCTGAGTTGCCCTCCTCAGAGGTAAGAGACAGCGAAAGGTACTGCCCTGCTCTTCTTTACTTTCCACTTCGATGTGCCCCTGCATTAGCTCGACCAGTCGCTTGACAATGGTTAGCCCCAGTCCGGTACCCCCATATTTTTTGCTGATGCTGTTATCCACCTGGGAGAAGCTTGCGAAGATGCTCTGCAGCTTGGCTTGGGGTATGCCGATTCCCGTATCTTTAATGATCCATTGAACGTCTACCCTCATCTCATCCTCTGCCTGAACACTCGCGCTAAATTCTACCTGGCCATGATGGGTAAACTTAAGGGCATTGTTGAGGAGATTGTTTAAAATCTGGCTGATTCTTAGAGGGTCTCCCATCAGGTATTTCGGGAGATCTGGGCTAATCGTCGAAATCAAGTCCAGGCCCTTGTCCCTCGCTTGGGTCTCATAGTTGGCCACGATTGGCGCCAGGAGGCCTCTGAGGTTGAACGCTCTCTCCTCAATTACCCAGCGATTGGACTCCATTCTGGAGATGTCCAGAATATCATTGATGATCCTCAGGAGGGATTCTGCGGAGGATTGAATCAGGCCCACATAATCTCCATTGTACTGACGATCTTTTTTCAGGAGGCTGGTCAGGCCCATGATTCCTTGGAGAGGGGTTCTGATTTCATGGCTGACATTAGCGACAAAGCGGGTTTTGTTCTGATTGGCTTCCTCCAGCTTAAGATTACTCTCACTGAGGGCCAGGTTTTTTTCCCTGAGCTTTTTGGTATGCTCTTCGATAGTCCGTTCCAAATTTTTATACTGTTTGGCGTTTTCTAAAGCTACCGCAATCTGGGAGGATAATAACTGTAAGACGTGTAAACGCTCCCTGGTAAAGATACCTGGTGCCAGCTTATTCTCCAGATAAAAGAGGCCGATCACTTTTCCTTTAATGATGACCGGCAGACAAAGAACAGATGCCTCATGCTGGTCACCGTCTAGGGTCATGGTTTCTCCCGTTCTGACCACATAATTGATTAACTTAATCGGTAAATCTGTGCTTTCTGGGTCCAGATCAAGGGACTGCAACAGTCTGATGGAGTTGTCCTCGGCATTTCCTTCCGCCTCAATGGTTAATTTATGGTCGTAATTCATGATGAATACCACGGTTCGGGCCCCGGAATTCTGGAGCATGATTTTGATGAGCAGCTTAAGGAGTTCCTCAAGAACTATTTCGCTGGAGATAGCTTGACTGATCTTAATAATTGTGGACAGATCCATGTCCGGTAGATCAGCTGGCAATGGTCGACGATGAGGTTCATTCTCTAACAACTTAGCATATCTCTTAGACAAGTCTTTAACTTTAGCCTGCGCTCCCCACAATTGATAGCAGGCCAGGGCTTGATGTAAATAGAATTTCGCAGTCTCGTCTCTCCCTATTGATCGATAGAAGCTGGCAGCAAGTTCATTGGCCAGCGCTTCCTCCTGGATAAATTGGTTGGTGCCCGCATACTTGATGGCCAAGTCATAAAACGACCCTGCGTTGAAGTGATCTCTATCCAGGCGTGCCTTTTCGGCTTTCAGGAGATACAACTTGTTGAGGATATTCTCGGGAGAGGACTGGGATAATCTTTTTAAAGTTCTGATACTCTGCTTGATTTTTATCCTGCTGCGACCCCTTTCATAGATAGTCAGACCTTCAAAGTTGGCCGCCAGCACTAACGTTCCATAAAAATGAACCAACGGCATACAGAACGTTCCCAGTACACCATCCAGGTAGTCTTCGACATACGGCAGGTTTTCCAGAGCCTTCTCGGGTTGATGGAAATAAAAATATTGAATCAGGCGGTGAAAGTAGATATTGAAGACAAGGGTCCGATCATTGGACTTCGTATAAACAGGAAGCAGGGTTCTCTCATCAAAATGGTCTCCTATTAAGACACAGGGATCCTTGGTTATCCCTGCAAAATTCAGAGAGGTTTGCCGATAGAGCTCGCACAGGCGGATGGAGGTTTCATGCCCTGTTTTTAACATGGCATTCCGATGCTCCTCCATTTCTTTTTCTATCGTGGTAAGCTCCCTACCGGAAAAATACGAATAGACAAAGTACTGCATGATGGAATGTCCAGCAGACAGCAAGTCTCCCGAGGCAAACCCGCTTAGGTAAGTCTCGGGGAAATCCGTTAACGTCTTTCTTAAAGGGTCTTTGCCATGTCTAATCATCATGTTAAACATCATACGAATCTTGCTGTCAAACCTTTTGACCCCCAGCTTATCCTGAAGCTTGAGGGCCAGTTGTCCGAACTCATACCCCTTTTCCGCCTTATTTAAGAGCATGTTGATAATATAGCCGTAACCGGAATAGGCCACAATGGTTTCTGCCGTGATACCATATTTTAAAGAAATACGAAGGGCTTTTAAAACAATCAGGATAATGGTGTTGTAGGAAGCGGAATAGCTGCCTATCCCTGTGCTGTTGAGGATCCGCATAATGGTAATATACTTTTCATCCGTCATCAGTGGTAAATTCAGCAAGTCTTCTATCTGCTTCCCTTGCAACGCCCAGCTGGTTTTCAGATACTCGAGGGCTACCTGCCATAAACGTGGTTGCTTGGGAAATCGAACTCCCAGAAGTTCCAGAATGGTTTGCGAGACAGCCAAGACTTTTTCCAACTCATTTTGCGCTGTATAGGTAGCAATCATGATTTCATAGATTCTCGCTTGATCGAGGACGTCTGGGCAATGGAGCAGAGTTTCAGCCGCTACCTGTTCCATCCGCTCGAATTTTGTACAGACATACGCCATTTCAGCAAGTTCAATATGTAATTCTAACCTGAGCTGATACTGAGTTAGCCAAGCCCCTTCCTCGCACAAGCTTTTCCCCAAGCTGAAATACTCGAAGGCCCTTTCATAGGCCGATGAGCCTTTAGCCTTTTTTCCTGCTCGCAGGTTTAAATCGGCCAGCATGTAACGTTCACTTGAATCTTTGATTAAGTTTATGGCGAGGTTTAAATGATCTGTGATTTCAAAGAGTCTCTTTTCCTGTTCCTGCCCTGCCCACTTTTCATAAAATAGCTTGCCAATTTTATAATGAGTTGTGAGTTTTGTTGCTTCATCGAGAAGACTATAAGCGGCCTGCTGAACCCGGTCGTGCAAAAAATTGTACTGATCGTTGTTTTGCATAATCAGCCCTCTATCGACTAGATCGGCTAGAATTTCCTCGCTGACCCTAACGTTTGTTTCAGAAACGATCTCAAGTGTACAGGCCTCAAAGTTATTGCCGATGCAGGCTGCGAGCGTTAGGATTTCAACGGTTGGGAGCGGAAGTTTGCCGATCTTGGCGATCATCAAGTCAATAACGTTTTCAGTGACGTTTTGACTTAAAATCATCGGGAGATCCCAACCCCACTTTTGATGTCTAGTCTCCAAGCGAAGGAGTCCTTCCTCCTTAAGCATGTATAAAAACTGAATGAGAAAAAAGGGATTACCTTTCGTCTTCTCGAGACAAACCTGAGCTAAGGGCAGTGATTCCCGAGGAGGACAATTCAACGTGTTAGAGAGGAGTAGATTGATATGAGTTAGTTCAAGGGGGTTCAAGCTAACGATGGGAGCGTCCAGGCCTGCTTTTTTCAGTTTATAGAAGAGAAGCTGAATGGGGTGGGTCGCATCAATCTCATTATCCCTGTAGGCTCCAATGATCATGATATACTGCTTGTCCCCGTCAAAGACGAGCTGTTCTATAAGTCTTACGCTGGATAGATCCGCCCATTGTAAGTCGTCCAAGAAAAACACGAGAGGTTTTTCGCTGGAAGCAAACTGTTGGATAAATCTTAAGAAGACCAAATCAAACCTATTTTGGGCCTCTGTGGGGGCCAGATGGGGGACAGGTGGCTGCGACCCGATGATCAATTCTAACTCCGGGATAATATCGACTAGAAGCTGGGCATTGGGTTGAAGGGCATTAAGCATTTTCTCTTTCCACCGAACAACGACTGATTCACTTTCTGACAGTAGACCCTTCAGAATAGTTTGGAAGGCTTGGATAAAGGCTGTGTAGGGAACGTTGTTTTTGTACTGATCGAATTTACCAGTTGAAAAGGTTCCGTTCCTTTCCCTAATATATCTCGAAAAATCCTGCACAAATGATGTTTTCCCTACGCCTGAGCAGCCCGAGACAAAGAGTATTTCCCGACTGCCGTCCTTGACTCGCTGATACACCTGCTCAAGTGTCTCAAACTCCTTTTCCCGGCCATAAAGTTGGTTAGGTATCTCAAAGTTTTTAGGTTTGTCGTTTTGAGCGATTTCAAACGGTCTGATATGTTCTGCATTGTTTTGGAGACAGAGAAGGTTTTGACACGTCTCAAGGTCACCTTGCAGAGCGTAGGCCGTTTGGTAGCGATCTTCCATTTTTTTGCGCATGAGTTTCTGGATGATATCGGATAAGACTGCGGGAATATTAGGGTTTAACTGATGTAACGATGGCACTTCTCTCGCCAAATGCGCGTAAACAATCTCCAGGGGATCTTCGGAATTAAAGGGAGGTTGACCGCTGAGCAGGTGATAGAAGAGGATGCCCAGGGAGTAAAGGTCCGTTCTAGAGTCGATCTGGCGATTGATTCTACCGGTTTGTTCCGGAGAAATGTAGAGTGAAGGGGAACTACAGGAAGCAAGACTAAAGTCCATAAGTTTTACCATTTCCAGGTCTGAGCTTACCATAATACTGCCAGGGTGGATATTTTTGTAGACCAGATTATTGTCGTGGAGGAGGGATAAAGAAGCAGTGACCTTAATTCCGATCTTCAGAAAACTCCTCAGGTCCAGAGTCTTTCTCTCCAGTAGTTCTTGAAGAGTTACCCCTGGGAAATCCTCTTGGACCAGTACTGGAGGATGCTCAGGGTCAATTCCTTTTTCAGGTCTTGGATAGCCTTTTATGTCCAGGGGTGTCACCACCTTCCAGAAAACAATTTGCACTACTTTGCGAACTCGCTTCGCTCGATGATTCAGTTAACCCCCTCCTACCAAGAGTTTTTGGCGGGAATTAGTTCAGCGAAACAATCGATGGGTGTCGATGAATTTCTCGATCAATCTCAAAAAGCTTTGTTTGGATTATATATTAAAATGGATTTAACAGATATCACCCGAACGGGTGATATCTGTTAAAATCGGGCTTGTGCTCGGGGTCCCCAACACACATATTTTCTTATTTCAGCCGTTTAATATGGATGAGTTCCTCGCCCTGGGCTGTAAGACGGTTGTCAATTTTCTTGATGTCTTCCCAGACAAAGCGCAATTCCGTTTTGATCTCTCCAACATCTTTTTTCAGTAACGTAACATCTTCTTTCAGCGATGTTACATCTTCTTTTAGTAACGTCACATCTTCTTTCAG